>CANQCC010000010.1 GCA_947589635.1 uncultured Clostridia bacterium
GCGGCACGATAATGGCTATCAACGCTTTTGGCGGCATGAATTGGGGCAACCTTGTCAGCTTCATGCAATTCTCGCGCCAATTCTCCAACCCCATCGCGCAAATGGCGCAGATGATGAACGGCATCCTCATGGCGCTTGCCGGCGCGGAGCGCATCTTCGACCTCATAGACCAACAGCCCGAACAGGACGAGGGCTACGTCACGCTTGTCAACGCGCGCGAGGACGAAAACGGCAACCTGACCGAAACCGAAGAGTATACCGGCGTGTGGGCGTGGAAGCACTTCCATAAGGCGGAGGGCACCACAACCTACGTCAAGTGGACGGGCGAGGTCGAATTTGAGGACGTCTCCTTCGGCTACGAGCCCGAAAAGACCGTGCTCAAGCACATCACCATGACCGCATATCCCGGACAGAAAGTCGCGCTTGTCGGCTCCACCGGCGCGGGCAAGACCACGATAACCAACCTCATCAACCGTTTCTACGACATCAACGACGGCAAGATAAGGTATGACAACATCAACATCACAAAGATAAAAAAGGCGGACCTCAGGCACTCCATGGCGATGGTTTTGCAGGATACCCACCTCTTTACGGGGAGCGTCGCGGACAACATCCGCTTCGGCAAACTTGACGCCACCGACGAGGAAGTCGTAAACGCGGCGAAACTTGCCAATGCAGATTACTTCATCCGCCACCTGCCCGACGGGTATAATACCATGCTCACCGGCGACGGCGAAAACCTCTCGCAAGGCCAGCGCCAACTCCTCGCCATCGCTCGCGCCGCTGTAGCCAACCCGCCCGTGCTCATCCTTGACGAGGCCACCTCGTCCATCGATACCCGCACCGAAAAGCTCATCGAAAAGGGCATGGATCGGCTTATGGAAGGCCGTACCGTCTTCGTCATAGCCCACCGCCTCTCCACCGTGCGCAACTCCGACATGATCCTTGTCCTCGAGCACGGCGAGATCATCGAGCGCGGCAACCACGACCAGCTTATTGCGGCAAAGGGGAAGTATTATCAGCTTTACACTGGCGCCTTCGAACTAGAGTAAAAACCGCCTGTACGGGCGATATACTGCGTCAAAACCCTCTCGCCTCACGGTCACGTACGATAAAGTATGCTCACGCTCGGCGAGAGGGCTTTTCCTTGTCTCTCATCCCGTACAGACGGTTTTAATTGGGTTTTTTCCAGGATTTGGGGGTAAATATCAGCAAAATCGGCAATATCTCGAGGCGGCCGAGGAGCATATCGACAGAGAGGACAATTTTTGCGAATATGCTGTAGCTTGCATAGTTGCCATAGGGGCCGACGGAGCCGAGGCCGGGGCCGATATTGTTGAAGCAGGCGATGACCGCCGAGAAGTTTGTCTCGAAATTGCCCGCCGCATACGCCTTGCTGCCTATAGAGATGAGCGCGGTTGAGATGACGATTATCGCCACATACAGAATGAGGAAGTTTCTGACGTTTGCGACGGTGCCTTCGTCGATGACTTTGCCGTCTATCTTGAGGGCGCGGACGGAGCGGGGCGACAGCGTTTGTTTGAGACTTATATGCGACGATTTTGACAAAATGAGCAATCTTGACACTTTAAGGCCGCCCGCTGTGGAGCCTGCGGAGCCGCCTACGCACATGACGGCGACAAGCAGTACCTGCGACAGCACGGGCCACGTCGTGAAGTCTCCCGTCCCGAAGCCAGTAGTTGACATCACGCTCGCCACGTTGAAAGACGTGTATCTGAGCGCCTCGCCGAAGTTTGCATAGGTGTGGGCGGTGCAAAGATTTGCGGTGACCATAGCGACCACGCCCAAGTATATGCAAAGCATGCAAATAAGCTCCTCGCTTTTAAGCGCCTTGAACACGTGACCAATGAGGATGAAGTAGTAGATGTTGAAGTTGACCGAAAACAAGATCATAAATATTGTCAAGGTCACTTCGATGCCTATGCTGTCATACGCGGCGATGCCTCCGTTCAGCACCGAAAATCCGCCCGTGGACGCCGTGGAAAACGCATGGCAGAATGCGTCGAATACGGGCATTTTGCAAATGCAGAGTATCGCCACAAGCATCAGCGTCATGCCGATATATATCGCGTAAAGTATGCGGGAGGTGAAGCGCAATTTGCTTACCAATTTGCCGAATTGCGGTCCGGGGATCTCCGCCTTGGCGAGGGCGGTGGACATCTTGTCGCTGCGGGGAAGAATGGCGATGATAAACACAAGCACGCCCATGCCGCCTATCCACTGAGTGAGCGCGCGCCAGAACAGCAGGGAGCGCGGAATGCTCTCCACGGCGGGAATTATGCTTGAGCCCGTCGTCGTAAAGCCGGATACCGTCTCGAAAAGCGCGTCGATATAGTTGGGGATCGCCTTGGAAACGCAGAAGGGAAGGGCGCCTATCATCGATATAAGCACCCAGAACAGCCCGCAGATGGCAAAGCCGCTGGAGGGGCGCAGATCCCGCTTGTCCTTTGGCGGGCGGACTATGGCGCCGACGATCCCTATTCCCGCGCACACGGCAATCGCTACCGCAAAGCCTATCGCCGCTGAATTTTCGTTAAATCCGAGGGACATGAAAAGCGGCACGCACATCAGCGCTGCAAGTATAAGGGCAAGCTCCCCGAATACGAATATGACAAGGCGATAATTCATATCAGTCGTTCAAAATGTCGCCAAGCGACGCAAGTCCTTCCTCGAGCGTCACGATTATCACGCTGTCGCGAGGCTTTATGACGTCCTGTCCGGACGGAGTTATCAGGGCGCCGTCGCGAATTATCCCCGCGACAAGCAGCTGCTTTTTGAGAGGAAGATCCTGTATGGGCACGTCAAAGCGCTTGAAACTTTCGGTCGCTTCAAATTCGAGTATCTCCGTAGAGTCGTCGATTATGTGGAAAATGCGCTTGACGGAGGACGACTCCTTGCTCTCCACGTGGCGGACGAAGCGGATGATCTGATCCGCGGTGGAAGTCTTTGTGGAAACCGCGCTGTAGATGCCGCTGCGCTGCAACATGTCGTAATAGCTTAGCTGATCTATCTTTGTTATCACTTTCGGCACGCCCATGGAGGTCGCGAACATACTCATGATGATGTTCTGTTCGTCCATGTTTCCAAGCGCGACAAAGGCGTCCGTGTAGGTCACGCCCTCGTCGATGAGGATGTCATGATCGGTGCCGTCGCCGCAGATTATCTCCGTGGACTTGAGTTGCTCCGAAAGGCGGGAACATTTGACGCGGTTGCGCTCTATAAGTTTGACGTGCACGCCGAGTTTTTCAAGCTCCCCGCAAAGATAAAACGCCGTCGTGGAGCCGCCGACTATCATGACGGAACGGGAAGGGCGATTCCAGCCGAGTTGCTTGAAAAATTGGGAGATGTTTTTTGTGGTGGCGGTCAAAAACAGCCTGTCCTCCGCGGAAATTATAAAATCGCCTGTGGGGATAATTGGCTTGCCGCCGCGCTGAGCCGCGCAGATAAGCACTTTCGCTTTGAAATTTTTGCCTAAATTTTTAAGAGCCATGCCCTGAAGAGGGGAGTCTTTTGGCACTCTGAATTCCACAAGCTCCACTTTGCCTTCGCTGAACTCGTTGACCTTGATGGCGGAGGGGAAGCGCAACATGTTGCAGATCTCCATCGCCGCCTCGTATTGCGGATTGACCATGAGGCTGACCCCAAGGTCGCCCTCGTTTTTGAAAAGCTCCAGATATTCGGGCTTGGAGGCGCGCGCGATGGTCTTTTCGGCGCCGAGTTTGCTTGCGATTATGCAGCATAGTATATTAAGCTCGTCGTCGGAAGTCGCCGCGATAAGCAGATCGGCGGAGCTTATGCCCGCCTCTTTAAGCGCGTCCGAACTTGCGCCGTTACCTATGACGCCCTTGACGTCATAGTCGTTGACCGCGTTTTCCACCTTCTGGGAGTTGGAGTCTATGACGACGACGTTGTGTCCTTCGCCCGAAAGCTCTTCCATGATAGCGCTGCCGACAGCGCCAAGTCCTACGATAATAATTTTCATGTATCCTCTTTTGCCGCATTACGCGCTAAGTGAATATGCCGCTAAAGTATAACACCAATTATATATTTATACAACTTAAAAACGTAAAGTTTTGCTCAAAAAGAAAAATTTCGCGAAAATTATGGGACGCCGCGACGAGATATCGGGGCTTACCAATCCTCGCGATGAGATATTTTCACGTCGTCATAAAGCTCAAAATACTTTTGTTTGTATCTTTCCGTGTCCTGTCTTAAGCGTTTAAGCTGCTCCCGCGCCTGCTTTTTTGCGGCGGTATCCGGGGCGTCGTCATGCTGTTCGACAATAGGGGTCAGGCGTTTCTTTTCGTAGTCCATTGCCTATCAAACTTAAAAATCGCGCATATATAGTAAGTTTTACAGCTCTATATGCTCGATGCCCTCCTTCTCGGAGCGGCGATAAATGACAAATCTGCTGCCTATCGCTTGCACGGGCTCCGCGCCGAGGATGGGGCAGAGTTTCGCCATGACGTCCTTTGCGGAGGCGTTCGCATTTTTCAGTACGCCGATCTTGATAAGTTCGTGCAGATCGAGCGCGAGGCTCAGATCGCGAGTGAGATTGGGGGTTATTCCGTTTTTGCCGACGTTGAATATCGGGTCGAGGTTTTGCGCAATGCCGCGAAGCTTTGCGCGCTGTGCGCTTGTAAGCATGATATCTCCTTGAGGTCGCTTTCGAGTTGCGCTTTGAAATTTGCGACCGAAAATTTTTGATTTTTGTCGTCTTATAGCATAATCTTTTTTGTAATAATTGTCAAATATAACGCGCACATACGCGATAGTCCTTGACAGTTTGCGTTTTGAAATATAAAATTTTCTTATGATTTCGGTAGAAAACCTAACAAAAATTTATGTAAATAAAAAACTCAGAGTCACTGCGCTTGACGACGTCAGCTTTACGCTTCCGGCAAATGGGCTTGTGTTTATCGTGGGCAAGAGCGGCAGCGGCAAGTCCACGCTCTTAAACCTGCTCGGCGCGCTGGACGAGGCGACGGCAGGCGAGATATGCGTAAACGGCCTCAACTTTTCGGACATGAAGGGGGACAGCGGATTTGACGCCTACAGAAATTCCCGCCTCGGCTTTGTGTTTCAGGATTTTCATCTGATAAGCCGCCTGAACGTCGCGCGCAACGTGCAACTCGCCCTCAACATAGCGGGCGAGTGCGCAAAGGGCGAAAAGTATGACAAGAGGGTGCTCGACGCGCTTAAACAGGTGGGCTTGGAGGGCTTTGAGGAGAGATATCCCGCTCAGCTCAGCGGCGGACAGCAACAGCGCGTGGCGATTGCGAGGGCGATAGTAAAAGATCCCGAACTTATACTTGCGGACGAGCCGACGGGCAATCTTGACAGCGTGACCTCAAGGCAGATATTGCAACTTTTGAAAGGCCTTTCAAAGGACAGGCTTGTGGTCGTCGTATCGCACAGCCTCGACGCGGCGAACGAATATGCGGACAGGATAATAGAGCTTGGCGAAGGGCGCATAGTGCGCGACGTCTCGCGCTCGGCTCAAGAGGGGGAAACGCTTGTGGATGGCGACGTCATCACGCTCCCCGACGGCAGGCTTACGGACGAACAACTCGCCTTTGTAAACGAAGCGATAAAGAGCAGGTCAGCGACGATAAAGCGCTGCCATGAACGCTTTGAGGACACCTCGGAAGAGGAAACGCCCGATAAAGAGGAAGTTGAAGAAGAAATACGCGACGAAAACGTCGAAGAGGGCAAGGAGGGCCCTCATAATGATGAAAATATAGCTGCCGAAGAGAGCGCGGCGAAGCATACAAGCAGCGATAAAAGGGGCGGCAGGCGGAGCTTGCCCGCAAAAGAGACGGCGAGGCTTGGTTTCAGGCTTATGAACATCCCGTCGCTTATCGTATCGGTGCTGGCGACGGCGTTGACGACGGTCATGTTTGTGATATGCCTGATGATGTACATGTTTGACGGCAGCTCGGTGTTTGCAAACCGCGATCTCAACTCGGGCGGAGTGGTGATCCTGCAAAAGGACTTGACGGCGACCAATTCTCTTGACAGCTTGGCGCTCAACAAGATATACCGCGTACAGGACGGCGACGAGGACGCAATAAGGGCGCTTGGCTATGAGGGGAAGATATACAAACTTTACAACATGGCTGTCATAAACGACGCCGCGCTGTACAGCGGGCTGCTTAAGTGCGAGATGAAAAGGCAGGACAAGCTGTACGCGACGTTCTACGCGGACGAGACCCTTGGAGTGCTTGTCGCGGACATGGAGTACCTGAAAAAGCAATTCGGCGATTTCGAGGTGCTTGCGGGCAAACTTGACGACAAGCCGTACGGGATAATCCTCACGGACTACTTTGCGGACGGCTTGTTGAAGGCAAATCCCTCGCTTGTGACGGCGAAGCAGTACGAGGGCTTGCTTGGCAGAGGCGACGACGGCTCTTACATGTACTATGTCAACGCGGTGATAAAGACGGACTATAAAGAGAGGCACGCGAAACTTTTTAAGATGTACAACGAGGCGCTTGCGGACGGACTGCTGTCCGAAAAGGACAAAAACGAGCTTGCGGCCTCCGACGAATACGCCGCGTTTTTGACGGACGCGCAGACAAGGCTTAACATAGCCTACTCCATAGACGAAAACTATATCGAGGCGACAAGGCAAAAACCGTTTGAAGCGCGCAGCAGGACCTATATATTCAACTCGAACGTGTTCGACGGGGAGGGAACGCTTATCTCGGACGACTTCAGCGGCGGACTCACCATCGGCAGAGCGTACGACTTGCCGCCCATCGAAAAAGGAGAAGCGTATATATCTCGCAACTTCTACAACCAACTTTACGGGACGCACGTCACAAGCGAAAACACCTCGGAATTCGAGCCGAAGACGATAAAAATCGTGGACTATGACGCGTCGGATATCTTCAAACAGAATCCCATATCCGAGATCACGCTGCATATAAAGGGGCTTTGGGGCGAGTACGGATGCCTGTATCTCGGCGACGACGACTTTGCCTATCTGCGCGAAAGAGACGTGTTTGCATATTCGCTTGTGCTTGGCGATACGGAGGGCATAGACAAAGTGCTTGACGGCGCGTCAAAACTTGGATATGTGCCGAATGCGGCAATCTATTCGGATCTTTTGCTGGTGGCAAGGGTCATGAAAGTATATTCGGATCTGTTTTTGACGCTCGCGCTCATCCTGCTTGCGGTAGGGCTTGTCGTGCTTGTCGCGTTCGCCGTCAGAAGCGTGCGCAGCCGCACCTACGAGATCGGCATACTGCGCTCGCTCGGCGCGGGAGCGGGCAGCGTGGCGGGGATATTCCTGCTGCAGATGCTGTTCGCAGGAATATTGGTGTGCGTCGTTTCGATAATAGGACAGGCAAGCCTCGTCACCGTCGCAAACGGGCTTATCACGTCGGGACTTGCGACGTTTATGCATAACGGCACGTTTAAGGGCATGACACTGATAGGTTTCGACCCCGCCGTCATGGCGATATCCCTCGCCGCCGTCATAGGCATAACTTTGCTGTCAGCAATTATCCCCATAATCAAACTTGCGCGGATCAAGCCTATGGAGATATTGCGAAGGAAAGAGTAATAATATATTATAATAAATTCGCGACAAAGGAGGGCAAGAGGGAAGCCGCGCCGCGGCGCTTTAAGCGCTCGGCAAACGGCTTTTGACCTTAGCGGAGCACTCTTGCGGGCGTTTATGATATCCGTCAAAAATCTGACGAAAATTTATAAGGACAAAAAATTCAGCGTGACAGCGCTGGACGATGTCAGTTTTACTCTGCCGGACGCGGGAATGATGTTTGTCGTGGGCGAAAGCGGAAGCGGCAAGTCCACGATCTTAAACCTTATAGGCGGGCTTGACGAGGCGACGTCGGGCGAAATATGCGTCGACGGGCTTGAGTTTTCCGAGATGGAAAGTGACAAGAGCTTTGACAGCTACAGGGCGAGATATCTCGGCTTTGTATTTCAGGATTTTCATCTGATACAAAAACTCACCGTCGGCGAAAACGTCGGCTTTACGCTTGAGTTGAAGGGCGAAAATGACGAGGCGAAGGTCAAAGATGCGCTTGAAAAGGTGGGGCTTAGCGGCTTCGAGGGGCGCTATCCCGCGGAGATGAGCGGCGGACAGCAACAGAGAGTCGCAATAGCACGCGCGCTTGTCAAAAATCCGCGCCTGATACTTGCGGACGAGCCCACGGGCAATCTGGACAGCATGACTTCGAAGCAGATAACGGACCTTCTCAAAGAGCTTTCAAAGGACAGGCTGGTGGTCGTCGTATCGCACAATATGGAAGCGGCGTATTGCTATGCGGACAGGATAATAGAGCTTGGCGGCGGCAAGATCGTGCGCGACGTCACAAGGTCGGATTTTGACGGCGAGGTCGTAAAAGACGGCGTGATACAGATCGGCGACAACGCGCTTTCGGACGGCGACATAAGAATCATAGACGAGGCGATAAAGCAGGGCAAAGTCACGTCCGCGGCGCGCGCAAGCAAGTTTGAGACGACAAATGCCGCTTTTGATTTGAAGACTACGGACGCGGCGGCGGGACTGTCAAAGCCTGCAAGGCTTACATTTAAGCGCACCGCGGCGATAAGTTTCAAATTTTTGCGCAAGGGCGGGCTTATAGCGTCCGCGATAGTTGCGGCTTTTCTCATCGTGCTGTTTGTCATCTGCATGACGTTGTACTACTTTGACGGCAACAGGATAATAAGAGACGCCGCCGTCAGCGAGGGCTACCCGATAGTGTTTCAGCAACAGACCGAAAACATAGGCGCCGTCGGCACAAATCTCAACAGAGCGTACAGGGTGTCCGACTCCGCCGAGGAGGCTTTCAGAGAAGCGGGATATAAGGGCAATATATACAAACTTATCAACATGGGAGTGCCCGCAAACGGAGCCTCCACCAACCTCGAAGGGGCCAGGACGATGAGAAGCACGCAGATGTACAAAAACTTCTATGCGTCCGAGGGCTTGGGCGTGCTTATTGTCGACGAGGACTATCTTCACAAATATTTCGGCGATTTCAAGGTGCTTTCGGGCGCACTCGACGCAAATCCCTACGGCATAATCCTTACGGACTATCTTGCGGACAGCATGCTGTATTATAATACCGATTTGATTTCCAAAAGCGACGACCCCTACGCCAAGCTGATAGAGGCCGAACACTTCAAACAGCGCGTCAAAGTGAACGCCGTCATTCAAACCGACTACAAGCAAAAATACGGCGCCGTGTTTGAAAAATACCGCGAGAGCATAAAAGACGGCATTTTTACCAACGCGGAACGCAACGAGATCACGGGTTCCGACGAGTATGCGGAGTTTTTAAAGGACGCGCAGTGCAGACTTAACATCGCATACACGATAAATCCCGACTTTATGCAAGCCGTCATAGACAACCCGCAGCCCTCAAGGTATTTTGCCAAATTGCTCAACTCCGAACTTGAGGTGGGCGGCAAAGTCATCAACGACGATTTCAGGGGCCACGGCATCGCGGCAAGCGCGGTATCCAATATGCCCGAGGTGCAACGCGGCGAGGCGTATGTGTCGATAAACTTTTACAACAGATTGTACGGCACGGAGTTCACGGCGGATAATATTGAGGAAAACTTCCGCGAAAACACCTTCACAATAAGGGAATACGCGACGGACGACATCCTGCGCCAACATCTGCTGTATGAAAAGACGTTCACCGTCAAAGGAATTTACTCGCAGAACGAATATATGTTCATCTCGGACGAAGATTTCATAGAGATGAGACAATATGACGTGTATCCCTACGCGCTTGTGCTTGACGATACCGAGGGCATAGACTCCGTGATGACGGCGGCGGAGAAGCTGAACCTTACGCCAAACGCCACGCTTTTTTCGGATCTGCTGTTGGTCTCCAAGGTGCTTAAAGTGTACAGGGACGTGTTTTTGGCAATCGCGCTCGTGTTGCTCGGCGCGGGATTTTTGGTACTTGTAGGATTTTCCGTCAAGAACGTCAGCGGCAGAAAGTACGAAATCGGCATCCTCCGCGCGCTCGGCGCAAGCGAAGGGCAGGTCATGGGCATTTTCGTGTTGCAAACGCTGGTGACGGGACTTATCATCTGCGTGCTTGAAATAGTCTTGCAATTCGCGCTGCTTTCGCTCACCAACCAACTGCTGACCGCAAGCCTCGCCGCGTTTATGCATAACGGCACGTTTAAGGGCATGACCTTGTTTGTCTTCAACCCCGCGATATCGCTGCTTTCCCTCGGCGCTATGGCCGCGATCACGCTTGCGTCCGCCATCTTCCCTCTTATCAAATTGAGCCGCATAAAACCCATAGATATCTTGCGCAAGAACGATTAAAATGATGAGGAAGCAGGAGCCATATCAAGTTTGGACAGAGGTTGCGTTATAATGGCACCCCCACCACCGCGGCAAAGCCGCGGTGGTGGGGTCCGTAAAAACAACAACTCATGCAAATAGTAACGTATAAATCAAGGTATTTCGCAGGAGTTTACATCATTTACAGACCCAAAAACGCGAGTGAAGGCAAGTATTGCCGAGCTCGCGTTTTTTGCTCGGGTTTGCAAAGGGCGTAACGCCCTTTGCCGGGGCGCGGGGCGAGGAGCCCCGCATAAATAATAAAAACCGGCGTCCCGACCGAGCGAAGGCGAGGGTGGGACGCCGCATACATAATAAATATTATCCGATCTTGCGGGGGCGGAGTCGGAGGGCCTGGATAGCGAAGTAGAGGGCTATGGCAAGTGCGATGGCACCTATGATGACGGCGAGGATGATGAAGAGGGATGTATCCACTCCGCTGCCCGATTTTGCGCGCTGCCACATATTGACGAGGGCGTCGTTGCGGGCGCCGAAGTCGCGCATGACTCCGAGGGAGGAGTTTATGGTCGGGTAGCGGCCGATGTCGTCGAAATACTCGTCGATGTCGTACTCCTGATCTTCAATGTAGGCAAGCACGTCGTCGTTTGAGGCGAGCGCGTCCTTTGCGACGGCGCAGGTATAGCCGATCTCTATGGAGTTGCGGATGGCGTTTTCTGGGCGGCACATATAGTCTATGAACATCATTGCGGCAAGCTTATTTCTGACCGTAGTGGGGATGACCCAGCCGTCGTACCAGATGTTTGAAAAGCGCCCTTTGCCGGTCTCGGGGTTTGTCCCGGTGGGGCAGTAGTAGCCAAGGAAGCAGCCGTCGTCGTAGTCGCTGTCCTCTTGGTAGCTTTCCTCGATTGCCCAAAGCGCGTCGCCGCTCCACGCGAAGTCGGCGTAGACTATCTCGTTTAGCATATCGTCCTTGCCGAAGTCCACTTCATAGCCGGAGATATGCTCGCGTTGCTCGGTTAGGATGGCCTCGGCGGCCTTGAGCATGGCGTCGTCGGTTATGTTGATGAGGTCCTGCGCGGAGGCGATGTCGTCATAACCTTCGGGCAGCAGATCGTATTCGTTCATATAGAACAGCGCGGCGGCGTACGTGTCGCGGACGGAGTCCTTCATGAGGATCTTGTTTTCAAGCTGTTCGTTGCCTTCGATGTTCCACAGCACGCCCCAGCCGTATTTTTCAAGTTCCTCTTCGGATATTATTTTTTTGTTGTATAGGATGCCGAGCGTTCCCCACATGTAGGGCACCATATAGCGCGTCATGTCGAGGGTGGCGTCGCCGCTTTTGACGGCGCCGAATTGAGACTTGATGACGGACATGACGTCGGGTTCGATATTGCCGTCGCCGGCGCCTATGCTGCTCATACCGTCAAGCGTGACGCCGAGGGAGTCGAGTTGGGGCTTGAGCTCGGCATACATAGCCGCCTGATCTTCGAGAAGTCCCGCGGTGAGAAGTTTTTCTATCGCGTATTCCGAAGGACAAATGAGGTCGACATTGGCGTCGTGCTTGAGCACTTTTGTAAGCATGGTCTCGTTGGTGTCGAAGGTGGTGTAGGTGATGTTGAGGTTTCTGCCCGTCACGCTCTTATAGTAGGCGCAGAAGTCGTCGCAGATGTTGTTTCTGCCCGATTCGTTGTCGCCGATGTCTATATAGTCCTCCCAATTGTAGATGACAAGAGTGTCCGCGCCTCGCGCGCCCGTGGAGGAAGTTTGCCCGTTGCAGGCGGCGAGAAGGGGAATGAGACAGATCATAAGGGCTATCGCCGATATGAGAAGTGCGGAGAATTTTTTCATGCCTTTGCCTCCTTTGCCTTCTTTTTCTGTTTGCTGACTTTGACGACGTTGACGGACAGCACCGCCGCAAGGATGATCACAAGAATTATGCTGAATATCGCGTACCAGAACGGCTCCAGCCCCTGCACGCGCGCGTCCGAATAGATATAGGTGGACAGCGTGTTTATGCCCGTCGCGGCGCCCTTGTTTATCTGAGTGATGATAAAGTCGTCCATGGACATTATAAACGCCATCACAAAGCCGGATACTATACCGGGGGAGATGAAGGGGATCATGACTTTTGTCATCGCCTTGAAGGGGGTGGCGCCAAGGTCGAGCGCGGCCTCGTAGATGTTGGGGTCCATGGACTCGAGTTTCGGCAGTACGCTAAGCACTACGTACGGAGTGCAGAAGGCGATGTGCGCTATGATGAGGCGCAGATAACCCTCGGGGAAGGCGAACGTCACAAAGAACACCATAAGCGATACCGCCATGACGATCTCGCTGTTGATGATGGGGAATTGGTTGACGTTTTCGACCATTCGACGCGTGCGCTTGCCAAGGTTGAATATGCCTATCGAGGCGAAGGTGCCCATGACGGTGGCTATGATGGAAGCGACGGTCGCGATGAGGAAGGTGTTGCCTATTGCCGCCCACAGGTCGGGAGATTTTTCGGACTTGAATATCGCTATGTACGCGTCAAAGGTGAACCCGTTGTCAAAGTTGAAGTTGGAACTGTTTGAGAACGAGTATATCACAAGCAATATGATTGGCGCGTACAGTATCGCGAGAATTATGATGAGATAAAATTTTTCGAAGAAGGACTTGATTTTGTTTACCATAACGACCTCCTTACGTTATCGCTGTTCGCGTTGAACTTGTTCATGATGAGGTTGGATATGAGGACGAACGCAAGCATTACCAGGCTCATAATGGAACCGACGCCGTACAAATTCTGCTCGAAGCTGAGCTGGATGGAGTCGCCAAACAAAAATACCTTGCCGTTTGAAAGCAGCTGGGATATCGCAAACGAGGATATCGTGGGAATAAACACCATGGTTATCCCGCTTATTATGCCGCTGACCGAAAGGGGAAGGGTGGTCTTTAGAAAAACCGTCGCCTTGTCCGCGCCGAGGTCCTGCGCCGCCTCGTAGTAGCTTTTGTCAATGCCCGATATCGTCGTGTGCAGCGGCATTATCATGAAGGGCAGATAGTTGTATACCATGCCGAACAGCACCGTGCCCATGCCAAGCTCCACATTCATCGCGATGAAGATCGCCTTTGTCGCGAGCGTGCGGATGAGGAAGTTTATAAACATCGGCAGGACGTATAAAAGCACTATAAGCCTGCCGCTTGACATCTTTGAGAGGATGTACGCCACCGGGTAGCCTATAATCAGGCAGATAAGCGTGGTTATCACGCCCACAAGCAGCGAGTTGCCAAGCACTATCGTGCTCGCGGGGGAGGAGAAAAACGTCTTGAAGTTGGCAAACGTCAGATGATTGTCGCCGTCAAGAAACGCGTTTATCAATATCAGCACGAGAGGCACGATGACAAACAGCAACAAAAACAGGATATACGGGAAGCTGAATACCTTTTTTGTCAGCCTGAATTTTTTAAGCGCTATCTTTTTCACTCCGCGCCCTCCTTGTCGTTTGAAGAGTCGGAATTTGCCGCAGCCTCTTTTCCGCCTGCACTTTTATTTTCCGCGTCGGTAGAAGAAGTCTCTTCGTCGCCCTCATCCGAGGAGGCCTCGCGGAGATTTTCAGTGCCGCTCGCGCCGTATTCGGCGATAAGTTCCTCTTCGCTGTCAAACTCCGGCACGGGGACAAGCTGCTCGGCGGCGATGGCCTCGCGCTCCTCCTCGGTCAGTGTTTCGTCTATGACCGCCTTGCTTTCTTCCACAGCGTTTTCGTCGCGCTTTTCTATGAGGATCTTTTCGGGCGCGATCTTTATGCCCACGCGGTCGCCCTTAAGCCAATCGTCGTCGGTGTCCGCAAAGAAGATGTAATGGTCGTCCGTGGACAAGATCGCTTGATAATAGTTGCCCTTGTATATGGATGAGAGCACCGTCGCGGAAATCGTGCCGTCTTCCTCGTCGTCCGTTATTTCCACATCGTCAAAGTCCACGGATACCTTGACGGGCGTGCCCTCGGGCAGGGTAGTGACGCAGTCGAAATCCGTACCGCATATCTCCACAAGGTTTTCGCCAGTGACGTAGGTGTCGATCTCGTTTATGATGCGGGTCTTGTGCATGATGTGCAGATCGAAGGGCTTGATGTACAGCCCAACCTTGTCAGAAGGCTTGCAATTTTCGTTGGAGTAAGCCACAAGCTCGTTGCCCGCCGCAAGCACGGTCACCTGGAAATGGTCTCCCTTGAAAACAGAGGACAAAACTTCCGCGCCAAGCAGGGAAGAGGGGTCGTCCGCGGGCAGGATCTTAAGATCTTCGGGACGGATGATGACGTCGATGGGCTCGTTCTTTTTGAAGCCGCTGTCCACGCACTCGAAGACCGTGTCGCAAAATTCCACCTTGTAGTCGTCAAGCATGACGCCGGAAAGTATAGTGCTCTCGCCGATGAAGTCCGCCACGAACGCGTTTGCAGGCTCGTCGTAGATCTTTTCGGGAGAGGCGATCTGCTGAATTTCTCCAAGGCGCATGACGATTATCTTGTCCGACATCGTGAGCGCTTCCTCCTGGTCGTGCGTGACGTAAATGAAGGTTATGCCGAGGCGCTTGTGCATGTCCATAAGCTCAAGCTGCATGTCCTTGCGCATCTTGAGGTCGAGGGCGCCCAAAGGCTCGTCCAAAAGCAGAACTTCCGGCTCGTTGACAAGCGCGCGCGCAATTGCGACTCGCTGCTGCTGTCCGCCCGAAAGAGAGGAGACGTTGCGGTGACCGTAATCTTCCAGATCGACCATCTTGAGCGCGTCGTTGACTTTTTGCTTTATCTCATCCTTTGTGAACTTGCGGAAAAGCTGCACGGTCTCGCCCTTGCGATTCACCTTTGTGCCGTTGGGGATGACCTTGAGCTTCAGCCCGAACGCAATGTTGTTGAAAACGTTCAGATGAGGGAACAGGGCGTAGCGCTGAAAAACCGTGTTGAGCGGTCTTTGATGCGGGGGAGTGTTGGTGATGTCCTTGCCGTTGAAAATTATCTGACCTTCCGTCGGCATCTCAAAGCCCGCGATCATGCGCAGCGTCGTCGATTTGCCGCATCCCGAAGGACCAAGCAGCGTGACGAACTCGCCGCGTTTTATCGTCAGGCTCGCGTTTTTGACGGCGTACTTTCCGTCGTAGATTTTCGAGACGTTTCTCAGCTCGATGATGTTGTCAACAGTGGCTTTTTGAACCATTTTTGCAGCCCTCTCTCAGTTTATTTTTGCGCGCGTCTCGGCGCCGTCTCTTTTGAAATATCTTTCCGCAAATCGCAAAATATGCGGTTTATCATGTCAATTTGATTGTGTGAACGCTTTGTTTTGCAAAATCAAAACGTCGGCGGCGAGGCGATCCAAATGAGCGTCGCGCGCTCCGCCGTGCGGTTTTCTATGCGATGCACGCGCTCCGACGTGAAGTAAAAAACTTCGCCCTTTTTGACGTTGTACGCCGCTTGCCCCAGGTGCAAAACGACGCTGCCTTTGAGCACATAGCCAAACTCCTCGCCCTCGTGCGGGATGTCCTCTTCAAGCGAAGTGTGCGGCTCAAGCGTCACGCGGATGGGTTCCATCTCATTCTTTTGCGCGTTTGGCACAAGCCACTCGATGACGTATTTTTCGGTGGATTTTTCAATGAAATCCTTGTCCGAAAACACAACTTTGCTCTCCTTTTCGTCGCTGAAAAATTCCGCGGGAGTGGTGCCCAAGGCGTTCAATATGTCCTCCAGCGTCGCGATGGATGGGGAAGTCAGCTCGTTTTCCAGCTGCGAGATGTAGCCCTTTGTGAGTTCGCAGCGGTCCGCGAGTTCCTCCTGCGTGAGATCGTTTTTAAGCCGAAGCCTCTTTATTTTTATTCCGAGTTCCATATAGCCTCCGAAAATACGTACTGTATATTTTGTTTAGCCAAGCTAAACTTTTCGGCGAGTTTAGCCAAATTTTATTGAAAGTTTACGACGTTTTGCAATTTTAATCAAAAAGTTTAAAATTGCTAAACATCTGCGACGGTTAGCATTATACATAATGCTTCGGCGCATGTCAATTGTTTTAAGGCGGTTTTTCGACAAATTATTCACATTTTTTGAAAGTGTAAAATGCGCTAAACTCAAAGAAGCGGAATCGGTCAAAACAAAATTTTAGTCCGAGCAAAATATCGCAACATTTGTCCGAGCGTCCTATTGCACGGACGGACGCCTTGCCTGAGTGTTGCTTTTGTGAAATTTGGGGGGCGGAGGCAAAAGTTCAATTTGTGGAAATCGGGGACTGAGCAAAAATTTCACTGAATGTAAGTTGGTTTGAGAAACAAGCGAGGTCCCCGAAAAATCGCCACATCATTTTTCGGGGATCTCGTAATGGACATAATGTGATTTCTGTGCCGCTTTACGTCTAAAAATGTACAATCCTTTTCATAGCCAATTGTTTTTTGTTGATGCCATATTTAGGTCTGGTTATAGATTTATGTTTTTTATTTAAATGTAATAGTCACGTCCACATCTTTTACAGATCTATATTCGCCTAGGATTTGATAAGATGTGTCGCCAAAAGATAGCCTAAACCCTTTGGAGATCACATATGCTTTTGTAGAGCATATTTCGATATACTCTTTGTAAGATGTATTTGTGACCGCTTCTTGCATGGAATATATTGCGGATTCATTTACCAATTCCAAAATCTTGAAAACAAATTCTCCCCTCATGTCGGAGCGATAATTCTTTTCTCTAAAAAATACTTTTAGCTCTATATCCGCGTATGGATTGCCTAAGATCGCGGATTTAAGTTGCCTACGCACGATATTTTCGCAGCCATAATCAAGTGTTTCAGGCCCATACATGTGATACACTTCTTCGGGGTCGTCTTCCCATGTCGTTATATAAGAATAAGTAAAACCGCTGACAGGTTTGAAATTTGCTTTAAAAGATGTTGGATAATCGTTCTGCCAACGCGTAAGCGATTGCCCTAATTCATTAAAATATATCTGTCCATTCTCATCTGTTGCGTTTTCAAAAACATATCCTGTTTTTGTTAAAAGTCCCAAATCCACGATAGTATCATATGTCGCGGAATAAGTCTTTGTAGTTCCATCTACATCCAGCGTAATTGTCGTAGCCATTTCTTTTGAGCCGCCAAGACCGCTACTTCCGCCAAATAAACCGCATGAACATAAAATAACTGCCATAATTGTCAATACAAGCCCCACTGCAAAGCAAGATATTAATTTTTTTCTCATGGTTACTCTCCTTTTAGATACAAATCGTATCTCGATTTATGCTTATTTTAGCTACATTTTGTATTATTGTCAAGACTTTTGGGGAAGATTATAACTTAATTTGAATACGATATATTATATTCATATGAAAAATCTGATTTTATTGAGGCAAAAACAAGGACTTACCCAGCAAGAACTTGCTGACAAATTGGGCATTACCAGGGCTTCACTTTCTCATTATGAAAAAGGTCGTAGAGAAATGAATTATGATTTACTTATTCATACTGCGGATTTTTTCAATGTGACTGTAGATTATTTGCTTGAAAGAGAGGATATGTTGTTTGTTGACGCGAGGCTACCTATATGTCAAATTGTAGAGATATACAATTCGCTTGATCAGCATCGGCAAGAAAAACTCTTGGCTTATGCTAACGGATTAAAAGATTCAATATAGAATTTTTACATTATGTATCATCATATTGCTACATAATGAAAACCAATTATTTACGAAAAAAACGAAAAACGCGAGCGGCAATCAAATTTGCGTAGCTCGCGTTTTGAGTTTTGGTGTATTTGAGAAATTTGATTTACTCCGAGTACTGTTCCACCAAAATGCCCGCTTCGGAGAAGAGTTGCATTGAAAACTCGTCGGGATAGGGATATTTGTACACGACGCGCTTAATACCGCTGTTGATGATGAGGCGGGTGCAGATGGTGCAGGGCTGGTGCGTGCAATAGAGTGTTGCGCCTTCTACCGAGACGCCGAGTTTTGCGGCCTGGCAGATGGCATTTTGTTCGGCGTGGACGGCATAGCAGACTTCGGCGCGTGTGCCGCTTGCGATGCCCAACTTGTCGCGCATGCAATAGCCTTTTTCGCGGCAGGTGGTGATGCCGGCGGGCGCTCCGTTGTATCCGGTGGTCAGGATGCGTTTATCCTTGACGATGACGGCGCCTATTGCGCGGCCTTCTCTTGCGCAGCTTGTCCAGCTTGAGACAAACTCCGCCATTTCCATAAATCTTTTATCCCACTTGTCCATAGTTTCCCTCGCGCGTCGCACGCGCAAAATTTATACTGTAAAGCTATGTTATCATAAAATAATACAATATTCAACAGCGGCGCAAAATTTGTGAGAGAAATTTTCAAAAAAACTTTACATAATTTATTGACATTTGGCAATGCAAGTATTAAACTGTTAGCAGTCAAGCACAAAGAGTGCTAAAACTACAAAATTTATAACGGAGGCATAAATATGGCAATCAAACCATTGTTTGACAAAGTTGTCATCAAGGCAATCGAGACGGACGAGCGCACTCCAAGCGGGATCGTGCTGCCAAGCGCCGCCAAGGAAAGACCTCAGCTTGCGACGGTCGTCGCTGTGGGTCCCGGCGGGATGTTGGACGGAAAGGAAGTTCAGATGGTCGTGCATGTGGGCGACAAGGTGCTGTACAGCAAGTATTCCGGCAGCGAGTTCAAAATTGACGGCGAAGAGGTAGTCATCGTGCGTCAATCCGACATTTTGGCGATTGTTGAGTAAGGAGGCATAATATGACAAAGCAATTCAAATACGGCGACGACGCAAGGAAGGCGCTTGAGGCGGGCGTTGACGCGCTTGCAAATACCGTGAAGATCACACTTGGCCCCAAGGGCAGAAACGTAGTGCTTGACAAGCCCTACGGCGCGCCGCTTATCACAAACGACGGCGTGACAATTGCAAAGGACATCGTGCTTGAGGACGCGTTTGAAAATATGGGCGCGCAGATCATCCGCGAGGTCGCCACAAAGACAAACGACGTGGCGGGAGACGGCACGACGACGGCGTCCGTGCTTGCGCAGGCGATAGTCAAAGAAGGCTTGAAAAACGTCGCGGCGGGCGCAAATCCCATGGCGCTCAAGAAGGGCATAATGTACGCTTCGGAGGCCGCCGTTGAGGAGCTTAAGAAGATAAGCAAGGACGTGGAAGACAAGACCGCCATCGCGCAGGTGGCGTCCATTTCCGCAGGCGACGAGAGCGTGGGCAAACTCATCTCCGACGCTATGGAGAGAGTGGGCAAGGACGGCGTTATCACTATCGAAGAGGGCAAGGCCATGACGACGGAGCTTAACGTCGTAGAGGGCATGCAATTCGATCGCGGATATGTGTCCCCCTATCTTGTGACCAACACCGAGAAGATGTCCGCGGAGCTTGACAATCCCGTCATATTGATAACGGACAAGAAGATAAGCAACATTCAGGAGATATTGCCTCTTCTCGAGCAAGTGCTCAAGAACGGCCTTAAGCTCCTCATAATCTCCGACGACATCGAGGGCGAGGCGCTGACGACCATCATCGTCAACAAACTTAAGGGCGTGTTCAACTGCGTGGCGGTCAAGGCGCCCGGCTTCGGCGACAGAAGGAAGGCATATCTTGAGGACATCGCGATACTTACCGGCGGCACGTACGTCTCGTCCGACCTCGGCTATGAGCTGAAGGACGTCACGCTTGACATGCTCGGCAGGGCGAAGTCCATAAAAGTCGACAAGGACAACACCACAATCGTGGGAGGCGCCGGAGACCCCGCCGAGATAGAGGCGAGAGTGGCTTCCCTGCGCGCGCAGATAGCGGCTACGACTTCCGATTATGACAAGGAGAAGCTGAACGAGCGCGTCGCCAAACTTGCGGCGTGGCGGTCATCGGCGTCGGCGCCGCGACCGAAGTCGAGATGAAAGAAAAGAAACTCCGCATAGAGGACGCTCTCAACGCGACTCGCGCGGCGGTGGAAGAGGGCATAGTCCCCGGCGGCGGCTCCGCTCTGCTTACGATAATCCCCGCGGTCAGAAAGGCGTGCGCAAAGCTTGAAGGAGACGAACTTACGGGCGCAAAGATCGTGGTCAAAGCGCTTGAAGCTCCCGTAAGGCAGATCGCCGTGAACGCCGGCATAGACGGCGGCATAGTCGCCGAGGAAGCCCAACTTCGGGTATGACGCGGCTCGCGACGTGTATTGCGATATGGTCAAGGCAGGCATTCTCGACCCGACAAAGGTCACCCGCAGCGCGCTGCAAAACGCGGCTTCCGTCGCAAGCACACTGCTGACGACCGAAAGCCTTGTCACCGACATCAAGGAGCCCACTCCTCCCGCGCCTGCAGGCGGCATGGGCGGCGACATGTATTGATAAGTTACTTCAAAAAGCGCGGCGATCATCGCCGCGCTTTTTCATAGTTTGATTAAACTACAGCCAAATCTGCAAACTCGATTTTATATAGTGGAATTATACGGCGATCAGACCCGCAAGCCCGCTTTTTCATAGCAAAGTTATATTACAGCTAAACCCGCAAGCCCGATTTTCGATCGCTTATGCGCTTTGGTGCGCCGGGGATAAGGCTTGCGGGTTTATTATGCTTTTCAGTCGCCCATAAATTCCGCATAGATGGCGTTGATGGCTTTTTCATAGTCGAAGGTATCCACGCCCACAATTATGTTCAGCTCCGACGAGCCCTGGTCTATCATGCGGACGTTTATGTGCCTTGCGGCGAGAGCTTTGAAGATCTTGGCGGCGGAGCCCTGCCTTGACGCCATATTGTGGCCTACCGTCGCGATGAGGGACAGGCCGCTTAGCGCCTCTATGCTGTCCGCCTTTGTGGCGCGCCAGAGAGAGGCGAGCAGGGAGGGCAGTTTCCCCTCGAGGCATTCGTCCCTGACCACCACGGACAGCGTGTCTATGCCCGAGGGCATGTGCTCAAAGGATATGCCTTCCGCCGCGAACGTGGACAGCACAAGCGCTCCGAAGCCCGTCTCGCTGTTCATCATCTCTTTTTCGATGTTGATTATGGAAAATCCTTTTTTGCCCGCTATCCCTGTGATGACGTTTTTGTCCGCGATGTGGCGGGAATCGGGAACTATTACGGTGCCCGGCGCGGTGGGATGGAAAGTGTTTTTGATGTTGATGGGGATACCCGCACGTCGCACGGGGAAGATGGCCTCGGGATGCAGCACTTCGGCGCCCATATAGGACAGCTCGCGAAGCTCGTTGAAGCTGAGGCAATCTATAAGTTTGGGGTTTTTCACGATTCGCGGATCCGCGGACAAAAAGCCGTCCACATCCGTCCAGTTTTCATATACGTCCGCGCCCACCGCGCTTGCGACTATTGCGCCCGTTATGTCCGAGCCGCCTCTTGAGAAGGTTTTCACGCTGCCGTCCGCCGCAGTCCCGTAAAATCCGGGAAGCACGGCGCGCGGGACGCCCTCCAGTTTTTTTGCGACGCGCGCGAGGGAGGCGTCAAGCATAAGTTCGCCGTTTTCGTCAAATAAGATAAGACCTTCCGCGTCCACAAAGGGCACGCCCAACTTGTTCGCCAAAATGATAGCGCTGAGGTATTCGCCGCGCGAAGCCGTAAAATCGCGCGAGCGGCGGGAGAGTATGTCCGCCTTGACACTCTCAAGCAGCGCGGGCATATCCATATCCGTTTCAAGCTCTTCCGCTATGGAGATAAAACGTTTTTCCACTTTTTCAAAGGCGGCGTCAAATTTGTCCCTGTCCTCCATGGCGCTCGCGCAGGCGTACAGCGCGTCGGTCACCTTAAGATCCGCCTTGTTGCGCTTGCCGGGAGCGGACACGACGATATATCTTCGCCCTATGTCCGCCGCGATTATGCTCTCCACGCGCGATATGCAATTGGCGTCCGCCATGGACGTTCCCCCGAATTTGCAGACTCTCATATGCAGCTCCGATAGTTATTTCTGATATATTTTATTAAACCTTCGCGGCAGATGGACACAAATTAAGGCAAGAGGAGAGGGTATATGCGGCAAAATTTTTGCGGAGCGCATAAGCGCTTGAAAAATTTTTGTGGGCAATGTATAATATTTCCGATAAAAATTTCGGAGAAGAGCTATGAAGAAAAACGAGAGTTGTTCAAGCTGTTCAAAAGAGCCTCAGGGCTATGTGCCCATCGCGCGCGTGATAGAAAAACTTGACGAGCTTGCCTCGCGCAACGACTCGGCGGGGATGGAGCGCGTGCTCGACTATTGGGAGGGCGAAGCGAAGGCGCTCGGCGACGAGCGCGGCCTCATCGTCATATTAAGCGAGGAGATAGGGCATTATCGCCGCGAGGGCGACGAAAAGAAGGGGCTTTCCGCATGCGAGCAGGCGCTCGCGCT
>CANQCC010000011.1 GCA_947589635.1 uncultured Clostridia bacterium
CGAGCGTACTTAAGCGTACGTGACGTAAAGGAAAAGGGCGCTGACAAAGCTATTCGCCCGTACAGGCGGTTTTTACTGGTAGAGGTGGCAGGCTACGAAGTGCCCCCCACCATAATCCTTAAACTCCGGCTCCACCTCGGAGCAAATGTCCATGCACTTGCTGCAGCGGGTGTGGAACTTGCAGCCCTTGGGCGGGTGCGCGGGAGATGGAATATCGCCTTGAAGAATTATGCGCTTAAGTTTGGTGTCCGGGTCGGGAATGGGCACGGCGGAAAACAGCGCTTCCGTGTAGGGGTGCATAGGATTGGAAAAAATCGCCTCCTTGCTGCCAAACTCCACCATGTTGCCAAGATACATGACGCCGACCTCGTCGGAGATGTGCTCCACAACGGACAAGTCGTGCGAAATGAAGATGTAGGCAAGATTATCCGACTCCTGCAAATCCTTGAACAGGTTGATGACCTGCGCCTGTATCGAAACATCAAGCGCGCTGACAGGCTCGTCGCAAATGACAAGTTTGGGCTTGAGAGCAAGCGCTTTCGCGATGCAGATACGTTGCCTTTGGCCGCCCGAAAACTCGTGCGGATAACGCTCGAAATAATGGGGTTGCAAGCCGCATTTGAGCATTATGTCCACAACATAGTCCTTATAGTCCTCTTTGGGGACGATCTTGTGCGTTTTGACCGCCTCGCCGACTATCTCGCCGACGGTAAGCCTTGGGGACAGCGACGCGTACGGGTCCTGGAAAATCATCTGGAAGTGCGGACGCATGCGCCTCAGCTCCTCCCCCTTGAGCTTTTCTATGTGCTTGCCCTCGAAAATGATCTGGCCGTCCGTGGGCGTGTACAGGCGAAGGATCGTCCTGCCAAGCGTCGTCTTGCCGCAGCCCGATTCGCCGACAATGCCTATCGTCTTGCCCTGCTTGAGGTCGAAGGAAACGCCGTCCACCGCCTTGAGATATACGCTCTTGGCCTTGTTGAAGGACTGCTTTATCGGGAACCACTCCTTGAGGTTGATAACGCGAAGAAGAGGCGTCTCCTCCTCGGGCTTTTCCGCCTCGGAAGCGGCGTCCGCCTGCTCCACGCGGGGAGCAACTTCGCCCTCCTCGCCTTCCTTAGCTTCTGCAGCCTGTTCGCCGGCCTCGCCTTCCTTAGCTTCTGCGGCCTGTTCCGCTTTAGCCTCTGCAGCCTGTTCGCCGGCCTCGCCATTTTTAGCTTCTTCGGCCTGCTCGACAGTCCCGTCCGCTTTAGCTTCGACAGCCTCGTCCGCTTTAGCCTCTGCGGCCTGTTCGCTTTCCGCCTTAGTTTCTACAACCTGCTCGCTTTCCGCTTTCTCTT
The DNA here is from genome assembly GCA_947589635.1 of uncultured Clostridia bacterium. Classification (GTDB taxonomy): domain Bacteria; phylum Bacillota; class Clostridia; order Christensenellales; family CAG-917; genus CAG-475. The sequence continues at coordinate 1,338 of CANQCC010000011.1, forward strand.
CGGAAACTTTCTCTGCGACAACCTGCTCTTCGGCAGCCTGAATCTGCTGCTCTTCGGCGGATTTATCCGCGACAGCCTGCTTCTCTACGGCCTGCTTGCTTGCTTCAGCCTCTTTCAAAGCCGCGTCTTGCTTTATCTCGTCCGTCTGCTTGTCGATTTGTATTTCTTTTTTGGGCTTACTCATTTTCTTGCTCCTTTGCTTCCTGCTCCGTCTCGGGCGCGGCGATCGGGGCCTCCGCCTCGGGCGCTTCCTCGCGCGCGCTCGCGTTCATTATACCCTTATAGCGGTGGCACGCGACAAAGTGCGTCGGCGACACCTGAACCATCTCGGGATAATCGCCCTTGCAGGCGGCGCATTTCATGTTGCACCTGTCCTTGAAATAGCACGTCGACAGCATGTTGATGGGATTGGGCACGTTGCCCGGAATGCTGTACAGCCTGTCCACTTCCTTGCCGACGACGGGCTTGCTCTTTTGCAGGCCTATCGTGTAAGGATGGAGAGGATTTTTGAATATCTCGCGCACAGTGCCCTTTTCGACGACTCTGCCCGCGTACATGACGACGACGTAGTCCACCATCTCGGCGATGACCCCGAGGTCGTGCGTGATGAGCATAATGCTGCCGCTGATCTTGTCCTTGACATCTCTCAAAAGGTCGAGGATCTGCGCCTGAATGGTGACGTCAAGCGCGGTCGTAGGCTCGTCCGCGATGATGAGCTTCGGGTTGCAGCAAAGCGCCATAGCGATCATGACGCGCTGGCGCATACCGCCCGAAAGCTGGTGCGGATAGGATTTGTACACGTGTTCCGGCATCGCGATCCCGACAAGATTCAGCATCTCGAGACTGCGCTTTTTGGCGTCCTCTTTGTCCGCGCCGTTGACGTGCAGCAGCGTGACCTCGTCAAGCTGATAGCCTATCGTAAAGACGGGGTTGAGGCTGGTCATAGGCTCCTGGAAGATCATCGCGATCTCCCTGCCGCGGATGGTGTACATGTCCTTGGGCGGCATTTTAGCGATGTCGAAGACCTCCTCGTGCTCCTCAAAAATGGTGCGCTCGCGAAGTTTGCCCTTGCGCATGTGCGCCTGTTCGAGGACTACGGAGCCGTCCGGGCGCAGGATGGGCTTGTCATGCTCGTCAAGCGCGGGGATAAGCACGGGCTGTTTGACCTTTTTGTATGCGATTTTTTGCTCCGAGGGAGCCTCTGCGGCCTGTTTTTCCTCTTGATCGCCCTCTTCGGGACCTTCCTCTTCCGAGGCCTTGCTCTCTTCGGTATTTTCCTCCGCTGACGAAGTCTCCTCGGCTATTTCTTCGGGAGCCAAAGTATTTTCTGCGGCGTCCTCGATATTTGCAGCCTCTTCGGCGGAATTTTGCCGCTCGGTCTCCTCAGACAAAGCAGCCTGAGACGACGCCCCCTCTTCGGGGTCCACGGGGACTTTTACCGTCTTGAATTTCAATTTGCCCTTGCCGTGTCTTGCCTGCCTCATGACGGGATTGCCGTCCGCGTCGAGCACGGTATTGCCCTCGAAGTCGACGACTTCTTCCATGACGGGCTCCTTGCCGACGGGCTTGCGCACGGTGGAGCGGAAACGTATGCTGCCCTCCACGATCTGCCCCATAGGCCCTTGCACAAGCTGCATAAGGGACAGACTTGTGACGGATTTGCCGCAGCCCGACTCGCCGACGACGCCGACGGTAGAGCCTTGCGGGATGTCGAAGGACACGCCGTTGACCGCTTTGACGGTGCCGTTATCCGTGAAGAAGTAGGTGTGCAGATCGTCAAACTCGACTATGTTTTGGGGATCGCGCATATTGGTGACGTAGTCGTCCCGCGTGTATTTGGCGCGCTTTTTCTGGAGTTCGCGCACGGTTTCGGTGTTGTGCTTTGCGATCTCGCGCGACTCCTTAGCGCTTATATAGTGCTTATTTTTCTGGTTTTTCTCTTCGCTCATAGTTATCTCCTTGCCTTGGGGTCGAAGGCGTCGCGCAAGCCGTCGCCGACAAAGTTAAACGCCAGGACCGCCAACACGATAAGCACACCGGGAGTTATCCAAAGGTTGGGATAATTGGTGAGCACGAGGTTGTTTGTTGCGGAGTTGATCATGTTGCCCCAAGTCGCGTACTGAGTGGGAAGGCCTATGCCGAGATAGCCCAGCGTCGCCTCCGTCAGAATTACGCCGCCGAGGCCGAGCGTCATGGAGACAATCAGCTGCGGGATGACGTTGGGGATGAGGTGTTTGAATATCTTTCTGCCGACCGTGAGACCGCTTGCCTCCGCGCTTAGCATGAAGTCCTGCTCGCGCAAGGAGAGGATCTGTCCGCGGACAAGTCTTGCGGTGCCCGCCCAGCCGAACAGCGTCATCATCGCCATCATTATGTACAGTCGTTCTACGCCGTACAGGTTGAGGCCTTCAAGCGCGACGCCGACGATCATCAACATAGGCATCGTGGGCACGCAGTTGAAGATGTCGACAATACGCATGATTATCTGGTCCACCCACTTGCCGAAATAGCCCGCGAGGCCGCCGAGGATGACGCCTATAAACGTCTCGAGGAAGATGACGACAAAACCTATCGTCAGCGATATTCTGCCGCCGTACATCAGGCGCGAGAACACGTCGAAGCCCTTGTCGTCCGTGCCGAACCAGTGCGTCTTTGAGGGCGCAAGGTAGTTTGTCGGCGACGAGTAGATGACCACGTACACGGTGTTGCTGCCGTCCGCGTCATAGTAGGCGTTGGGGTCGTTTTCTTCGATGGTGACCTCGTTTGTATAGACGTAGGTGGTGGAGTTTTCCGTATCCGCCTCTTCCTCGCCCCAGATAAACGGGCAGACGTCCTTGAAAAGAGGCCCGATAAACGAGAAGAGGAACAGCGCGATAAGAATCACAAGTCCCGTGATGGACAGTTTGGAGCGGAAGAACCTCTTGAGCACTATTCTGCCGGGGCTTAGCGTCCTTGTCGTGACTTCCTCGAGGTTTTCCTCGTTTTCGTCCTCGACGTAGGGCATATTTGCCTCTTCTGAGAGGATATCTTCCTCATTCAGCGCATGAAATTCTTCTCCGCTCGCGATATTTTCGCTTGCTATTACCTGCTCGGCGACTCCGGTAGCCACGGCGCTTTCGGCGATTATTCCGGTAGCCGTGCGGCCGTCTCCGACCACCGCGGTATCCGATGTATTTTCGACCTCGACGTCGACGGGAGCGCCCGTCAGAAGCTTTTCTTTTTCGATATCCGACTTTTTCATAGCGCCCCTCCTACTTGCCTATCTTGACGCGCGGGTCGACGACCGCGTACATCAAGTCGCTGAACAGCGTGCCGAGCACCGTCATCACCGCAAGGAACATGTTATATCCCATGATAAACGGGACGTCCGCGACGACAAGCGCGTCGTAGGCGAGTTTTCCTATGCCGGGGATAGCGAATACTGTTTCGGTGATCATGGCGCCGCCGAACAAGCTTGGCAAAATGCCCGCGAGCAAGGTGACAAGCGGCACCATAGTGTTTCTGAATGCGTGTTTATAGATGACGGATTTTTCGCTGAGGCCCTTTGCGCGCGCGGTACGCACATAGTCCGCGTTGAGCGCCTCGAGGGTGTTTGTCCTCGTGTACCTCATAAGTCCGCCTATCGACAGGATGACAAGCACGAACATGGGCAGGACCATATGCCACAGCATATCGCCCAACCTGACTATCCAGGGTACGCCGGCGCCCGCGAGCGAAGCCGACACAAGTCCGCCGACTTCAAACCAGTTGAGCCCGACCGCGAACACTCTGATGACAAGCGCCGCAAGGAAGAATGTCGGCAGGCTTATGCCCATCATAGTGAACACTGTGACGGTATAGTCTATCACGCCGTACTGATTGACCGCGGCTTTTATGCCAAGCGGTATCGCGATGACAAATTGCAAAATTGTGGCGACGAAAGCTATCGCAAACGAGATGCCCATGTTTTGCAAGATGACGTCCGCAACGGGTTTTTTATACTTGAAGGACAGCCCGAGGTCGCCCTTGAGCATGTTGCCGAGCCATTTGAAATAGCTGCCAAGCACGCTGCCCGCCTTGTTCCAGAAAGTGGCTTTTTTGTAGGACACGCCAAAGTTTACGGTCTCGCCGTTGAGGTTGACGGTCATCTGGCGGATGATGCCTCTGTCGCCGGACTGAGCCTCGGTCAGCTCTATCGTATAGGTGCCCGCCTCGTCGATGTTTTCGTCAAACGTATCTTCGGTGATGATCTCGGAAAATTCCTCGTCGGTGCCCTCGTTGTAGACTACGGTCGTGACTTTGGTCTCCGATTTGCCAATTTTGATGGAGCCGCGATATGTATATCCAAACGTATACTCGACCTGACTGCCGGCGCGCTCGTTGACCTCAAGATAGGTGCAGGTGCCCCTGTTGAAGGACAAGGAGTAGTCGCTGCTGTCGTCGTTGGCGACCCAATTGGATTCAAGCTTTATCTGGTCGATTCCGTTATCGCCCGTCAGCCTGTAGCCGCCCGAAGGACATTTTATCTTGGCGTTTTGCGCGACGGTAAGCCTTCTCGATTCGCTGTCAAGCGTGCATACAAGCTGCGAGCCGTCCATCATTATCACGATCTCGTTCGGAGCCTCTACGCGCAGTTGGTGATTGCCGCTGCCGGTGTACGTGCCCGTGTACCAATCGCCATAGGAAAGTCCGCCGAGTTTGACGTCCTCGTCGTAGATGGATTCCTTGGTGTTTTTGGTGAACTTTTCGCCCGCGTACTTGCTTCCCTCTCCGGGGGAGATGTGCAGGTAGGCGTCGGGCATATTAAGTCCGTACAATTCCTTGATCCTGTCAAGGTCCTCCTGCTTCATCGTGCCCTGTTGGATGGCTCCCGCAAACTGTTGGTCGACGAAGTCCGTCGGCATCATGCGCGCAAGTCCGTAAATGATTACGGACACGCCAAACAGTATCAGGATGGAAAGCAACAGTCGCTTGACGATGTACTTTACTGTTTCCATAAAAAATCCTGCCTTGTGTGCGCCCGCGGGGAGTCCCCCGCGAACGCGTTAGGTTACGCCCTTATGGGCTGATTATTTTTGACCGACGTACCTGACTTCCCAGATGCGGGCAAGCAGTCCGGAGTACGGCGTGCATTCCTTGGGCAGCGAGCTGCTGTCGATGACCTTGGAGTTGTATCCGGTGAGGTCCTTACGCTGATAGGTGGGGAACTCCACGGCGAGGTTGAGGACGTAGGTCAGGCACTGCTTATAGAGGTCCTTACGCGTATTCTGATTTGTGGTCTTGCGCGCCTCGTCTATCTTATTGCTGAGTGCGGTTATAATTCCGTATTCGTAACTATAGTTACCCTGATCCGCCTTTATCTCCTTATAGCCCCAGTTGCTCGTCGCGCTCGCCTGAGAGTCCTTGTGATAGATCTGATACATATCGGGGTCGATGGTGCTGCTCCATGCCGCCGCCCATACCTCCAGCTTGCCTGCGCTGAGGTCGGAGAGCGCGTTTGCGGATGTGACGACCTGGATGTTGAAACCTATGCGGTTGAGTATCTTCTGCGCGTTGAGGAAGGTGTTGTACGCCGGGTGATCGGTGGAGCCGCCCGCTATAGTAAACTTATATTTGAGCTCCCTTCCCTTTTCGTCATACATGACATTGTTGTTTGCGTCATAGGTAAAGCCGTTATCAACCAACATGGTTTTTATCTGATCTGACCTCAGGTTGTTATTCTCCCATTTCGAGGCATAGTCCCATTCTACGCCGGGCAGCGCCTTGTCGCCCGGGTACGCCCAATTCACTTTGGACATGGGCGCGTATATCTTGCTTGCGTAGCCGCCCTTATAATAACCTGCGATCATATCGCGGTCGACATTCATTGCCATCATTATCGCGCGGCGAGTATATACGCTTGGCACATAGCGCGGGTTTACGCCGATATAGCCGTAGCCGAGCGTATCTATAAGTTTGGTCGCGACGCCCTTATTTTTGAGCATCTCTTCATTCTCCGCCGTGGCGCTGGGATCGCCAAAGTCGATGTTGTTGTTTGTCAGCGCGTTGACTATCTGATCCGCCGCGACGACCTTGTAGACGACATTCTTTATCTTGGCATTCTGAAGGCCGGATTCCGACTCGCTTCCGTCGCAACCCACCGTCCAGAAATAGGTGTTGCGGGTATAGTAGATCATGTTATTGTTGAAGAAGCCGTTCGAGCCCGTGCCTACCACCTTGGAAACGTCCTCTTCGCCGTTCTGGTTGGTAGCCTTGTAGGCGCCCGCTCCTATGGGCACGCCGACGCGGGTCCTGGAGTTGATGGTGTTATTCATAAAGTCGGAGTTTGCAAACGGCAGTCCGAAGTGGTTGACCAAATCGTTGAACTTCTCTATTTGTCCGTCCTTGTCGTTCAGCATATTTGCTGTAGCTTTATTGAATTCGGTCCAATCGTCGGTTACCTTTTTGATCTCGGGCTCGCTTGAATAGTACTTCATGGGCGCTACCGTAAACGAGAAGTTGTATATCGCCTTGGGGTCTACGCCGTTTATGCGTATCCTCAGCACGTCGTGCGTGCCGTTAAGATTCTTCTGCCCAAAACGGTTTGTCCTGTATACGGAGATACCCGTGATATTGGGGACGTTGGAAAGCTTGCCAAGTCTATCTTGTTTCGCCTCCGCAATAAATTCATCCAAGACCGTGGTGGCGGTCGCCCATCCCTTTACGACAAGGGAAAAACTTCCGCTTATAAGGCTTGAAATGTTGACGTTGTATACGTCCGTCATGACGCCGTCCACAGTCTGCTGTTTCACGGTATAATCGGGGAACGCCGTGCTGAACACGTCGTATATCATTGCGTCTCTGATATAATTCTCTTTTTCGTCTCCGCTGAGGCCGTTTATGCTCTTGCCGCTGAACTCCTCATATCCCTTCATCGCTCTGTCATAGACCTTTTGAGCCCTGACTTCATGCAATCTATAGGTTCCGTCGGAAGTCATCAAAAGCGGTCCTACGCTGTTTTTGTCCTCAGGAAAGCCCGAGCCGCCGTCATCACGACGCATAAGGAGGTCGTCGGACATATCGGTAAGCGCAAAGACCTTCCAGGGCGCGTCCACTCCCGGCCACTTTTTGTAATCCTCCATGTTGATCGCGTTCCAGTCCTTCAAAAGCTCGCTGTGGTAAAGCTCCGCAATGTGGTTTATCTTATCTACATAGTAATTGTATTTTTTGCCATATCTGTCCTCATTGTTATAAGTCTTCGGATTCGATTTCCACTGACTCCAGTTATCGGGATCCGCCTTACCAAGATCTTCGTCAACGCTTTTCTTTCCCATATATGCCACAAACGAGATAAGATTGTTTCTCATATCGCTTGCGTCAAGCGTATATTGGTCCTCTGCGCTGCTTTGAGAGCCTTGGTTTGCGCCCAAAGTCTGCGTTCTGTAGTCCGCAAGCCCCTGGATGTCCGTGGAGTAAATGGTCGCGGAGCCTGTGAACACGGGGTCGAGATACACATACAGATTGAACAGCACGTCCTTTATCGTAAGATCGCTGCCGTCCGAGAATTTTATGCCGTTTTTGATGACAAATTCATAATCCGTATACGCGGTGGTCGCGGTGCTGCCGACGGGTTTGGCTTGACCGCTTGCGTCATATTCCGTAACGCTGTAGTCAAGCGCGACCGTAGGCTCCGAATTGCCCACGACGATGTTGCCGTCCTTGTCGGTGTTAAGCATGCCCAGCTGCGTAAGCGCGATTATGCTGCTGTCATACGCCGAAGTGGAAAAGAACGGATTGAAAACGCCATCCGGATTTTGTATGCTCATTGAAAATGCGTCTCTTTCAGGATCGCGCGTTTTGCCCTTGTTGCACGCGACAAGACTTGTCACAAGCGTGCATACGACAAGCGCAATGACTAAAATTCCTATAAACTTCTTTGCACTTTTCATTCTATTGCCTCCTGATTATGCCATATATTTCACAATTACTCCGCTGTAATCGCAATTGACTATGTTTTCTGCCGCAGTCAGATTGCGGGCTATCCACGGGCTCAGCGCGATGCCGTTGCTTTCAACATACTGCCTCATCTGGCCGCTCGCGTAGATTATGCCCGTAACGGTCACGTTTTCTATGACGGCGCCTTCGCTGACTTCCGCCGCCAACATGCCCACTCTGACGTCGTAGATGTTGGCGCCGTAGGCGTCGCTTGCCCTGACGCTAAGCGTGACGTCCTCAAAGTTGACGTCGTGCATGTACGTCCTGCCCAACAGCCTGCTGAATATGCCCACCGACGTCCTTCTTCTTGCGGTTATCATCGTGTTGTCAGACGTGTAGTTGAGCGTGATGCCCTTAAGCGTGTGCCCGTTGCCGTTGAACTCCCCCGTGTATGTGGCGGAGCCCCAGACCATGCCCGTATAATCTATATCGTTCAAAAGATAGATGTCTCTGTTGTTGGTAAGCGCGGAGGACATCTCAAGCGTGGTCGAAACAAGCGACCATTCGCCCTCTATAAAGTTGACGTAGACGTCGACAGGCTCCGTCTCGTTGCCGAATGTGTAAGGAAATTCAAAAACTTCCTTCATATCCTTGTCTTTATAGTAGTTTTGCATGAAGGTGTATCCGCTTTTACTCGGCGCAAGCGAGCCTTCCGGCTTTGTGGCGACCTCTCCGGGACGTCTTCCGTCGATCTCGCCCACTTTTTCAAGCGTGTCCGCGTCGATAAAGCGCATGACGGGGCTCTTTGCAAGATTGGCGTAAAGCGTGATGTCTTCCGTCACTCTGTCGGTGGCAAAGTCCCACGGCTCCGCTTGAAGCAACACCTTTCCGTCCTCGTCCACCTGCACTTTGCCTTCGGAGTCGAGCGCGGGCAGATACCAGTTTTCTATGTAGTAGCCGCTTATCATCGGTTCCGCAAAAGAGTTGCTGCTGTATCCGGGACGAATGCTCACAAGACTGCCCTTGCCTTCGGGATCGAGCACGCCAAGGTACATCTCCTCGGGCGCTTCGATGTCATTGCCCGTGTTGAAATTGAAGGTGACAAGATGATCGTAATGGTCGGGCTTATGCGTGTTGCACGCGCTCAGCGCCGCCACCGCCAATATCACCGTCAGGATAAGCAAGGGCAACTTGGTTTTCAAATCTTTTTTTGATCTCATTTTTCACTTCCGTTTGCCGACGTATCGTCGGACGCGCTCCCCCGCCCGCATATGCGCGGACGGAGTAGTATTTGTTGTTGTTACTCAGGCCTTTTTCTTCCTGCCGCGTTTTGCGCCTTCGCTCTTCTTCTCTTCGGCGCCTTCCGAGCCCTCGGAGGCCTTGACCTCTTCCTCTGCCTTTCCGGCTTCGGCTTCCTCGCCTGCGGAGGCATTTCCCTCACTTGCAGGAACGTTGTCCTCGCCTGCAGGTTCGGCCTTTTCGCCTTCTACATCTTCAAGTTTGTCCTCGGCTTCCGCCTTGTCTTCTTGAACGGCTTCCGCCTGTTCGACGGGTTCTTCCGCTATAACTTCCGCCTCTTCCGCGGGGATTTCCGCCGTAGCCTCTTCCTTAAGGTCTGCGGTCTCCTCGACAAGCGATTCCTGCTCCGCCAAAGCGTCTTCTTTGGCGGTTTGAGTTTGCGCGTCTACGTTTTCCGCTTGTTCCGTTGCGGGAGCTTCCGTTTGCTCGTTTGCGGGAGCTTCCATTTGCTCGTTTGCGGGAGTTTCGGCTTGTTCCGTTGCGGGAGTTTCGGCTTGTTCGCCTGCTTTTTCTCCGCCGTTATTGCCGTCGCCCTCGGGCTTTGCGCTCTTCTTCTTTTTGAGGACAATTATCGTAGCTGCTGCCGCCGCTCCGACCGCCGCAACCGCGCCGATCACTATAAGCGCTATCGCCCAGCCGGGGAGGTTTCCGCCAGCGTTCACGCCACCGCCGTTGCCCTCCGAGCCGCCGTCCGTATTCTCTTGCACGTCGACGTCAATCATGAAAGTCGTCGTCATGCCCGTATATGCGTCTTTGTATTGCGCCTCCACCTGGCTTTGACCCAAGTGCAGCACGTCCGCGGAGTAGGTCACGGTGTTTTTGACTTCGTCGCCCGATATGAGCAGTTCGCTGCCGTCGCTGTACACGACCTTGAGGGTCATGCCGTCGATGCTGAAGCGCTCGCCGTCCTTGTAGTAGGACTTGGGCAAAGTTTCGATCTGCACGCTTGTCAGTGTGACCGTTATGCCAACCTGCTTGCGCGCGTCTCTAAGCGCCTTTTCGTATGTCAGCAAGGTCTGATATTGCTCTGCCGCAAGCGCCTTCTGATCGTCGCCGACTATCGCGTTGTACGCCTGTCTTGCCGCCTGAATAGCCTTGGACAGTTCGCCGTTGATCTCAAGCGCCGCCTTGTCGTTTGCCTGCGCAAGAGCGCTTATCTGCGCGATCGTGTACTTGCTCTCAAGCGCCTCTATGGCGTCCCAGGTCGCATGTACGTTGTCGTCGGGCAGCGTTTCGGCGGAATATTCTATATTCTTGGCGTACATATCCCAGATAGCGGTGTCATAGCCTCTGCCGTTCTTGGGGACGTTGAACGTGATGTTCTCCTGCAAGGACGTGCCCGCCAAGGACCAGAAGATGTTGCCGTATCCGTTCATGAATACATAGCCGTTGAAGTTGCCGTAGTACGCCGTCGTCGCGATGAGCGTGGGATCCAGATACATCTCGCCCGCATCCTCTTCGCCTTCGGGGATTATATCCCAAGGATAGTGATACAGTCCGTCGTCCTGCACGCTGTTGTGATACAGGATGGAGAAGAATCCCGCGCACAGCTCGACCACAAACGGATCGTAGCTTGCGATAAGCGTAGGCGCCTGCACGCTGTTGAACACATACTTTTCAACGGACGAGGAGAAGAACGCCGCGCTGCCGATGGCTTTCACCGTGTAGGGGAATTCCACCTCGGTGACGGTCTTCGCGCCTTCAAACGCGCTGTCGCCGATTGCGACCGTGCCGTCTGCCACCGTGTACTTGAGGCCTGTGCCCGCGCCCGGATATTGCTTCAGGATGAGGCCGCCCACGACCTTGACATACAGTGCTCCGTCGATGGAGGTGAACAGGTCGTTGCCCGCCTCGACGTATATGCGCGTAAGAGACTTGTTGTATGCAAACACGCCCGCGCCGAAGGTCTCGCCTTTTCTTTCTCTCTCTCTTTCGACGTTGCCCTTCTTATCGAAGATCTGCTCCGTAAAGGTATATGTGCGCTTGTTGAGCGTCTTCGGGATGGTGACCGTCTTTATGTTGTTGCCCGCGAACGCGAAGTCGCCGATCCTCTCCGCCTTGCCAAGCGTAAGTGTAGCGATCGCTCCGCCCTTTATCTCTCTTGTGCGGGTGAAGTTTGAATATTCGTCTTCGTCGTTGTAGTACGCCGTCCATTGACTCATCGAGTACTCGCCGCCAGCAAACGCATAAGCGCCGATTATTTTCGCGTTAGAAAGATCTACCGCTGTAAACGCCGTGCCTCTGAATGCGTTATCGCCTATTTCCTCGACTTTGCTGAGGTCCGCCGTCTTAAGCGCGGTGCACTGTCTGAACGCGCCGGACCCTATATTCGTAACGTTTGCAAGGTCGATCTCGGCAAGACCTGCCTGTCCCGCGAACGCGTACGCGCCTATCGACTGCACAGTGCCCGGAATAGTCACGCTCTTAAGCGCGGTGGAGGGCTTGATGTCCACAGCGTCCTGCCACACGTACAGCTTGTAAAGTTCGTCCGATTCTTCAAGCGCTTCCCTGTCGAGTTCCGTGTAGGAATCAAGGTACGGGTTGTAGGTCGAGAACGCGCCGGAGCCTATCACCTTCGCGCCATAGACGAACGTCACCGAAGCGATCTTGTTGCTGCCATAGAACACATATCCGCCCATTTCCTCAACGGGGCCTATGGTTACGGAAGTAAGATCCTCCATGAACGCGAACGCCCATGCGCCAAGATCGGTCACCGCGGGCAGATTAAGTTCCACAATACGCGTGCCTTCAAACGCCCCGTAGCCCACCTTTTGCAGTAAGGGCGCGGTAAGCGTCGCAAGAGCGCTGTTGCTGCCGTTCATGGCGTCGTCTTCGACTGCGATGCCGTAGAAGGCGTAATCGCCAACGCTTGTCGCCTGTGAAATATTCGCTTCTTGAAGCGCGGAGCACCACATGAACGCGCGCGCCCCTATGTTATTCACGGTATCGAGGTTGTTTACGATCGTCAGTTGATCGCAGCCCTCAAACAAGCCTTCGGGGATGTCCATGCCCGACTTAAGCGTGACTGTCTTCAGCTTGCTGTATGCAAACGCATATTTTCCTACGCTTTCTATTGCGCTGATATCAATCGTAGTTATGTTGCTTCCGGAGAGCGCTCCGTCTGCGATATGTTTGACCTCAGCGGGCAGCGTATAGCTCTCTATGCCCGTGGGAACGGAGTAGAGCGTAGTTTCGTCCGCGGAATACAGCGCGCCCTCTTTCACCAAATATGCGTCGTTGCCTTCCGCGCTGTACGCCGTAAAATGTGTGCAGCCGATGTACGGATCCGCGCCGCTGTGCGTGATGGTGGTCCCATCCTGAAGCGTCACGGTCTTCAGGTTCTCGCAATACGCAAACGCATAGGAGTCTATTTCGTACTCGCCCTTGGGAAGCGTTATGCCTTCTATAATTGTATGCGCGAGCGCACGCGCGCCAATGCCGAGGAATCCCTCGCCCACAAACGTTATGTTGCTGAGCATTTCGCAGCCCTCGAAGACGCTCTCGGGCAGCTTGTTGACGGGATAACCGGCTTGAATAGAATCGCCGTTCTTATACTTGATGTTCGCAAGTTTTGTGCAGTTTTCAAACATATGCTCGCCGACCGCGGTATCCTTTGTGAGGATGACGGTCTCGAGATTGTCGCAGCTGTCAAATACGTGCGAGCCGACTATTCTAAGCGTGGACAAGTCTATGGTAGTAAGCGCGTCACAGTTTCTGAACGCATAGTCGTACATGACGGTCATTCTCTCGCCGCGCGTGAAGGTATCAAGCGCCACGCAGCCGTCAAACGCATAGTGTCCGACTGTTATGGAGCCGAAATAGTCCTTTCCGGTGACGGGATCTTTGACGGGATCCTTGTTGGCGTCGAGATATTCCGCAAAAGCGACCTCTTTAAGGCTTGTGCAGCCTCTGAACGCGCCGATTCCTATCGTCGTGCACTGACTGTTTATCGTGATCTTTCTCAGGTTCACGCAGTTTTCAAACGCGCCTTCGGGTATCTCCTGAAGCATTGCGGGGAGCACCACTTCGGTTATGGATTGGTCGTTCTTGAAGCAATTTTCGTCAAGATACAGCACGTTGACGTCCGGGTACTCGCTCGGGAAATCTGCCACCGAGTCTCCGTAATAATCGTACAGCGTGAGGTTGATGACGTTGTAGTCCTCGCCCACCTGCATGTTTATCGCCTTTCTCAAGGACGGATACGCGGGGTCTTTGGATTGACACTCGATGTTTGCGGAGCCCTTTACGATAAGTTGAATATCGGCCTCGGACAGAGTATACCAGGTCTCTGTGACCTGCCCCTGGTTGTTTTTCTTTTCCCTCTTGGGCGTATCCTCGTCATGCTTGATCTCGGCGACTCTGCTGTTTCTCGTAAGCCACTCAAATTCGAACGGTTTGCCGTTTTTCACCTCGTACGCCGCTTCGAAGTACCATGGGGTGATGTATGGCACCAGAGTTACCGTAGTGTTGGGGTTGACCTCGACGCTGTTGGAGGTGTCGGGGTTGACGACATGGCTGTCGCCGGCGTGTATAGGTTTGAAGCTGAGCGACGTAGGCGTGATAAGCCTGTTCGACGCAAAGCCTTCCACCTTGACTTCTAATTGCAGGAAGATCTTCTGCACTTCCCTGTGCAGGTCATAGTTGTACATCGTGCCGTACAGCCTGAACGTGGCGCTTTCGCCGCCGCAGTTCTTAAGCCCGAAGACCTCGCCTTCGTTGACGATCGCGAACTCGCTTTCGCCCTGCCATGAGAGGTTTTTGAAGACGCTTGTATCGTCGACGTTCAGCTTGTAAAGCTCAAAGGGGCTGATCGTCAGACTGTATATCGGATATTCGGATTTATCTTCGTTTATGGAGTTTTTGCCCGTTCTGCCAGTATTTTTAAGTTTGCTATCCTCAATAAGCACTATTTGGTCGGAGGGATAATCCAAAGACTCGTCGTCGAGCGTGATGTTGTACACTTCGGCGTTCATCGCATAGTCTTCCACCTGGATGTACAGCTCGCCCTCGAGGCCGTATTGCTCATAGTAGTCCGTGATGTCCACCGCGACCATCGTGGATTGTCCCTTGTTGCCGTAAACGGGCACGGGATATTCCGTAAGCAGGGTCAGGAAGGTGCCAAGTTCGCCCTCGGTGTGCTCCTGACGGAAACAAGGCAGCACCGACATCGCATATTGATTGTCGTACACCTCAAGGTCGAGGAAGACCTTGTATTTGGTCTGGCCGTACTCCTCGTAGGGGTCAAAACGAATGCTGTAATCGAGGATCTGCGGGGCCTCGTAGTCTATCGTCAGCGGGAACTCGAAAGTGTTGCGCTTTGTGCCCGTGCCGACGTCTTTGGGGTCTATGCATTGCGCATAGTATTGGTCCCTACCCTTAAATTCCGCATTGGACTGCACATATTCGCCCTCTTCGTTCTGATAATCGATGAATCCGTCGAGGGTGACGATAAAGGAGTCGTTGTTCTTCCAACCCCACTCTTGAGGATTTATCTCCATTCTGACAAACGCGCCGCGGTTAGATCCGCCCGCCGCATAGGATTTGCTGACGTTTTCAAGTTTCTCTTCGTATGCGACCTCGCCCGTCACCGCGTCCGTAAACACGACGTTCATATAGGAGGCGTTTCTCAAAAGTCCCGCGTATATCGCGTACAACTCGTACGTGGTGTAATTGCCCTCTTCGTCGTACATGGACAGAGCAATCTTGTCGCGCTCGGGATAAATCTCGTCGTCCGTCTCCTTGGTCTCGTACAGGTAGGTGCCGAGAGGAAGGATATAATCTTCGTTATGATATGTGCCGATGACCTGAGTCGCCGCCGCCGACGCCCTGATCTTATCTTCAAGGTCGATGGACTTGTCCTTTTCGTCCTCGGACACTTCGTACACGTCATAGTCGAACAGAGGCGCGTCCGCCCAATCGCCGTAGAACGCAAGGTACGGAAGCCCTATCGTCACGCCGTCTTTTACCGTCTCTTCAGAAGAAGTTCCGTTGGTCACGTTGTCAAGGGATACGAAGCCCTCGACATACATGCCGTTTGCGAATGGTTTTTCGATGTAGGTGTAAGTTTGTCCGTTCTGAGTCCTCTGTCTTGTGACTTCCTGCTCGAGATACGCGATTGCCTGCGCGCCCAGCTTTATAGTCACGTTGACTTCGACCATCTGCCCTGCGGGAACGGTTATCGTGCCGCCTTCCGTCTGAGTGAAGGTCTGCGCCCCGACCGCATAGGTGATGGTGCTCATCTCTGCAAGAGAGTAACTTCTTTCCGCGACCGTCTTCCTGTCGGAGGCGAGAGTCTCCGTCATGACGTACGTCGTGGGGCTGTAGATCTGAGGGGACGTCGAAACGTTGTGCACCGTGAAAGTAAGATGATATTCGCCCGTCCTACCGGGATCGTCAAGCAACTCCAGCTTGGTCTTGTCAAGCCAACGCTCGCCGTTCATCTCGACGATGCAATCCTCGGAGTGCTCGTTATTGTAAATCTTTTCGTTTGCTCTGACGGTGATGTAGCTTTCGCTTGTCACCGCGTTATAGATGTTTGCAAGCCCTGCGCCCTGTTTACGAGGAGAGTACGGATTGCCAAACTCGTTGTTGGCGATGGTCGCCGTGCTCATAAGCAGCTGGTTTGCAAGCGCGTTGATCTGGTTTGCGTCAAGCGCCGAGCCCGATTTGTTGTATTTTCTCTCGTTCGCCTTGACGTATTGACGAAGCAGCGCGACCGCGCCCGCCATGTTGGGGGACGCCATGGACGTGCCGCTGTAGATGTCGTACGCTCCCGCGACCGCGGAAGTTATCTCGCCGCCGTGCGCCGTGATCTCCGGCTTGAGCGTGAGGTCGGATACGGGGCCCCAGCTTGAGAAGTCGGACATGAACGGGCCCGCTTGGAAATCGTCGCTGATCTCAAGATAGCCTACGCTGTTGTTGCTTCTCGCCGCGTTGACAAAGGGGATAGACGCGTCCATCGTGATGAGGCAGGTGGGCACCGGGTCGTCCAACTCGCCGAGGGACATGTTGACCGTGCCCGACACGTTGTTGTAAATTATTACCGCGTCCGCGCCCGCCGTCATGGCCTCGCGCACCTTCTCTTCGAAAGTCGTCTCGCCGCGTTTGACAAGCGCTATCGTGCCGTCCACTTTTTCAAGTTTGCCGTTTATGATGGCGGTCCTGCTGTTAAGCTGATTTCTTTCCGCATTTCTGTAGTTGGTGTTTTTGCCGACGCCGTCTATAAGCACATACTTAAGCACAAGGTCATCGTGAAGCCCTTTGGTATATATGTCGCCGCCTCTCAGGTTTGCGCCCGCGTCCGCCGCGGCCTGTCCGTATTTGCTTTCAAGATATTCGTGCACCGCCTCGACAAACTCTATCCTGTTGCCGTTGCCGTCGCTGGAGTTGGTGATGAACGCAACCTGGCTGCCGTCGCCGTTGCCCTGCACATACTTGGAGAGCTGGCCGTTGATGGAAGCCACCGAAAGCGCGGAATAATATGTGGAAGGAGAGCCTACCGTCGAGCTGTCGGGGTTGGAGGCAAGGTTTGTGCCGTTGCCGCCGCCGTAGCCCGAGCTGTAATCATTGCTCGCCGCGCACACAAGGCTTATGCCCGCGCTGCGGATGCTGTCGTAAACTTGGTTGGTATATGCGTCCGTCTTCTCGTCCGCAAAACCGCAGGAGGAGCCGAGGCTCATGTTGATGACGTCAACGCCAAGCTTCACGCAGTCCTCGAGCGCCGCAAGCAGGTC
Organism: uncultured Clostridia bacterium; assembly: GCA_947589635.1. Classification (GTDB taxonomy): domain Bacteria; phylum Bacillota; class Clostridia; order Christensenellales; family CAG-917; genus CAG-475. Next base: position 18,263 of record CANQCC010000011.1, read on the forward strand.
GACCTGATCCGCGCCGCCGATTGTGTTGTCATAAAGGTCGTCCGTAAACACCTTGCAGATGACAAGCTGCGCAAGAGGCGCAACGCCGCGGAATTTCTCATCGTCGTCCGTATCCGCCGGGGTGCCCTGATCGTTGACGACATAGTCGCTCTTGCCCGCCACTATGCCCGCCACGTGCGTGCCGTGAGAGTTGTAAGAGGGGAAGACGTTGGGATCGTCGTCCGCATAGTCGTATGCGAAGGGGACCTTCAGGTTGTAGTAAACGTCGTTTATGCCGGAGCCGAACTTCTGAGCATTGAGATCGTTACCGCCAAGCAAGGTCTGAATGGCGTCTCTGTCGTAGTGAACGCTGTCAAGCGCTCCGGCCTCCTCAAGATCCTGCTCGTACACCGTGGGGTCGAAAGCCTCGTGAGTGCTGTCAAGTCCGGTGTCGAGGATGGCGACCGCCATGCCCTGCCCTTGATAAGTGCCGTCCGGCGTACCATCGCCGTCTGTGTCGACATTGATCAGGTTCATCGTGTTGTAGATGCCCGTCGTGTACACGTTCGCCTGGTTTTCTACGGCGTCGTATTTGGGCATTGCGTAACGCTCCGAATAATAGATGTCCTTGACGCCGTCAATGCCCTTGATGACGTTGTAATCTTCGGCGCTTATCTCGATGGCTACGCCGGTGCTCAAAGTGGAGTAGCTGTATTTGTAGTTGTAGTTGACCTGATATTTTTGCAGTCTGTCAAAGAAACGACCCTGTTTCGCTCTGAGGCTCGCAAGCGCTTTCTGCGCTTCGACGCTCTTGAGGAATTCCGAAAAATCGCTGTATCTTGTGCTCTTGCGGAAAGCTTCGTAAAGGGTCTGACCTTCAAGCTCCACAATTACCCAGCGGGTGCCGTCATAGGAAGCCGTGTTTTTTTCAACGGTTTGATAGTTGAGATATTGCTCTCTTACGGCGTCCATGTTGACGTCGGATTTTCTTATGCTGCCCTTGGCGTCCGCAACGGGAATGTCGGCGCTGCCGGCGCTCGCGCGGAAAGCGCCCGTGTATGCCACATTGAAAATTGCCGTCAATACCAAAACGGCGATCAATATCATCGAAACTGTGCTGTATCTGTTGTTCTTGCCCATGCTGCCTCCTTGCGGCTGCCTACTGCTAATATCTGCAGATTGAGAATATATATTTATAATATTCTCGCATAATAATTCTAATGGTTATCCCATTTTATCAAAAGTACGCCTAAAACGCAACTGTTTTTATGCACAAATTATAATTAAAATCGCCCCTTTAGTGGGGGTTTTATGCATAAAAATTGCATAAAACCGCAGGTCATTATGCATAAACCTGCGGTCTTTATACATTTTCGGTCGCGATACATCACTGTTTTGTGCAATTTGGCGGGGCGCCGTATTTTATGCATTTTTTATGCATAATTTATACATTTTCCCGCCAAAGAAAAATCGATGGATTTTTTTATCTTAAATCGCTTTTAAGCCTTATCTCAGGTTTTCGGGATTGAGGGGCTTAAGTTCGTCAAGCGTAAACGCGCCGTCTTTCCTTATCAGCTTGCCGTCGAAATAAATTTCTCCGCCGCCGTATTCGGGAGTCTGACAAAGCACAAGATCCCAGTGCAGCGCGCTCTTGTTGCCGTTGGGCGCGTCGTCATAACAGCAGCCGGGAGTGAAGTGTATGGAGCCGCTTATCTTTTCGTCAAACAGGATGTCGCCGATGGGTTTTGTGACATAGGGATTTACGCCTATGGCAAACTCGCCGACATATCTCGCGCCCTCGTCCGTATCGAAAAGAGCTGTCGCTTTGGCCACGTTATTTGCCGATATGTTTACGATTTTGCCGTTTTCGAAGTCGAGGCAAACGTCCTCAAAACGGAAGTCGCTCTCTATCGACGGCACGTTATAGTGGATGCGCCCGTTCACGCTCTCCTTGACGGGAGCCGTGTAAACTTCGCCGTCCGGAATGTTGCACTCGCCCGCGCACTTCACCGCGGGAATTCCCTTTATAGAGAAGGAAATATCCGTGTCTTCAGCCACGATCCGCACTTTATCCGTCCTGTCCATAAGCTGCTTGAGAGCGTCCATCGCCCTGCCCATTTTGCCGTAATCAAGACAACAAACGTCAAAATAATAGTCTTCAAACGCCTCCGTGGACATGCCCGCCAGCTGACTTATCCCCTCGGTAGGATAGCGCAAAATGACCCAGCGCGTCTTCGCCACGCGCCTGTCGCTGTGCACCGGAGTGCCATAGATGGTCTCGTACGCGCGCGTCCTCTCCTCGGGCACGTCGCCAAGTTCATAGCCGTTGTTGCCGCCGCGGATGCCTATGTAGCAGTCCATCTTGTCCATAAGCGCGCAGTCCCGCTCGCTCATTATCTTAAGTTGCTCGTCCGTCGAGCGCATAAGTATCGCGCGCTGCAAGCGCTTGTCAACTATGTTCACAAACGGGATCCCGCCCGCGTCATATATCTCTTTTATGACGATTTCCGCCAAATTTCCGCAGTCTCCTATCACGTCCAGCCACACCTTGTCGCCCTTGCCGACTTTGACGGAATAGTTCACCAGATTCCTCGCCAATTTGATTTGCCTTGCGTCCGCAATCATATCTCACCAATCCTTTGCCGCCCACGCAGCGAATGTCATACCCAAATTATACACGCCTTCGCCGTTTCTGTAAATGTATAATCTTTATAAATTTTTTTGCATAATTATGCATTTTTTCTGCATAAAAATAAATTTTTCCAATCCAAAATTTTTCCGCATCAACTCCCCCTCCCTGACCTTCCCATAACCCTCACGTAGCCATGCCCAATCATATTTTTACGGCACCTCTGTCTGGGTTTTCTTATACACAGTCTTTGCCGTGTCCGGGCTTAACGCAACCTCTGTCCGAGCGTTTTTATACAAGAACTGCGCCGTGTCAGAGCGTAACGCAGCCTCTGCCTGAGCTTTCTTATATACGGACGGGCGCTTAGTCCGAGCTGTACCGCGGAGCGAAGCGGGATAGATAATAGTACGCAGTGAGGGCGGATCTGTAC
>CANQCC010000012.1 GCA_947589635.1 uncultured Clostridia bacterium
GGACCATGTTTACGTTAAGCTCAGACTATACTACCGCAAATATCAAGCTCTCCCGCAGGGGTTATACCATTTTACAAACCCAAAAACGCGAGCGAAGGCAAGGATTTGCCGAGCTCGCGTTTTTAGCCCGGGTTTGCAAAGGGCGTAACGCCCTTTGCCGAGGTGTGGGCGAGCAGCCCACATGAAAGCGCGAAAGCGCAGGGTGAAACGCTTTACAAAATCAGTTATTTTGCGGGGTAAGATTGTTGATTTTTTTTATGGTTTGTATGATAATGGTTATATGGCGGACGTATTTCTTGACGCTTTTATAGACAGTTTGAAGCTGCTGGCTGCGGTGCTTATTTTCACATACATCATTGCGCTTATCGAGCCGAAGGTTTCAGATAAGGTGCGGCTTAAGGGGAAGCTGGCGCCTCTTATCGGCGTAAGTTTATCCATTCTTCCTCAATGCGGATTTTCGGTGGTTGCGACTGACTTATATCACAGGCGGCACATAACTTTGGGCACGCTTATAGGCGTCTATCTTGCGACGTCGGACGAGGCTTTGCCTGTGTTTTTGGCGTATCCCGAGAAGGCGCTGCATATATTGCCTATTCTTGCGGCGAAGTTTTTGCTTGGCGTGCTTTTTGGGTATGTTATCGATCTTATATTCAGAAAGGATTCGCGCGTTGTGGAGCATCATCTAAAACATTGCGAGGATGAATATAAGATTCATCTTTCGGATTATAATAATAAGTCGCTGGAACTTATTGAAAACTGCTCGCATGGAGAGGAAAATTTGTGCGGTTGCGAGGATTGTATAAACAGCAATTGTCCTCATCCGCACATGCATTGCTCTAAAGATGAGTGCGCTTTGAAGATGAGTGGAAACGGAATTCTATCCGATTATAAGGTTAAAAAAGATAAGGTTGATAAAAAAAGAAAGAATGTGATGAGGTTTGGCATAAAACCACTTTTGCACTCGCTTGAGATCTTTATTTATGTGCTTATAATCAATATGATTTTTGCGGTGGTATTGTATTTTGTGGGAGAGGATAAGATAATATCCTTTTTGATGACCAATAAGTTTTTATCTCCGCTTTTTGCGGTGATAGTTGGGATCATCCCAAACTGCGCGTCGTCGGTTGTGATAAGCAAACTTTACATTATGGGCGGGATAGGTTTTGGCGCGGCGCTCGGCGGGCTTTGTATGAACGCGGGCGTTGCGTTTATCTATCTTTTTAAAGACGCGAAGCACACAAAACAAAATTTGATAGTGTTTTTTATGATGTTTATCATCTCCGTCGCGGTATCTTATCTCGCCTCCCTTCCTTTTGATTTTGCGCCGCTTCCGTTTTAGTGTGGACAATAATAATACATGTGGATAAATCCTTTATGTTTGTTTGTTTTTATCCACAGATGGTTTTTAAAAAAATCACAAGATGTGCGGTTTATTTTATCATCTATCCTCAAAGTGTTGTGTTTATAAATAAAATTCCACTTGTCAACAGCGCTTATTTATGTTATCATTATTAAAGTAATAAAAATAACTTTGAATATAGGCGGGGATATGAAATTCATATGTCAAGGCAATGAGTTGAGCGACGCTCTCTCAAAAGTAGTTAAGGCGCTTCCTGTGAAGAGGACAAACCCTATTCTTGAGGGGGTAAAAGTGACGGCGGTCGGCGAAACGGTCACTGTTTTTGCGACCGATCTTGAGCTTGCGATAGAAAAGAAGATAAACGCGCAAGTTCTCATCGAAGGCGAGATGGTCATTCCCGGCAAACTTTTTGCGGACTATGCAAAAAAGATAGAGGAAGAAGAAGTTGAACTTGACGGCACAAATCCCACTAAACTTGTCATCAAATATCTTGACAGCGAACTGCAGATAAAAACTCTTCCCATTGACGAATATCCAGTGTTCAAAGAGGTCGACACAGAAAGATCGTTTGTCATTCTTAAGAAAGAGTTTAAGACGATAATAAACAAAGTCATCTTCAATGTGTCTGTCGACGAGGCGCGCCCATCTTTGCGCGGCGTATGCCTCAACATCAAAGAGGACGAGGTTGAAGCGGTCGCGTCTGACGGTTTCCGCCTTGCCCTTACAAAAGCGGTCATCAAAAATAACGGCGTGATAGAAAAAATTGTCGTGCCGTCCAAGAGTATGGCGGAGCTAAGTCGCCTCATCGACGAGGGCGAGGACGCTATAACCGTGTATGTTGAAAACAACTATATCATGGTGGACCTCTTCCACACAAAGATCGTGACGAGGCTTATAAGCGAAGACTTCCTTAATTATGAGAAGATAATTCCCGTGTCCTTCACGACCGAGATCACTGTGGATAAAAAACTGTTTGAAAACTCCATAGACCGCGTATCCCTCATCAACAGACTTGACAAGAGATCGTATGTCAAAATGGAGATAAAAGAGGATATTTTGCAATTGAGCGCCCACAGCGAGGATGGAGAGATAAACGAAAAACTTTCCATAGGGCTTAAAGGCAAAGACCTTACGATCGGCTTCAATGTGAAATACCTCATAGATTGCATGCGCGCGATAGACGAATCGTTTGTGACCCTCAACTTCACTACATCCACCGCGCCCGGCATCATCAAAGGCGAAAGCGACAGATGGCTGTACCTTGTGTTGCCGCTTAGAGTGATAGGTTGACGAGCTTTGTATCTGCAAATAATAAAGGTCCGCTTGTGAATTTCAAGCGGATCTTTATTATAGTTTTGAATTGAGTATATAGTTATAAAACTTTGATTTTAATCAAACAGTATATCTATAAAGCAAATATTTAAAATATCACGCCTTTTGACCGTTTTTAATCTCGTGGGACAAAACACTTGCATTTTGCCTTATCGTTTAGAATATCATCGGAGACTGCCATCTTATACATTGGACAATAATGCTTTTCTTTATATTCTTGACCGATAACTATGACGTCATCTCCGCTTTGGCGCAGTTCGTCATATTCCTTGTCATAGAATTCACATTGTACACATTGTTTCATTTTTTCAACGCTCATTTTAGCATAGATACAATATAGTCAGGCAATTCTTCACCCATGTAAGCTATGGTATTTATTAAACCGATATATCTATCAAGCTGTGATTTTTTTAGACGATTTATAAATATATCGTTTTTATTTTCTTGCCTTCCTTCTCCTCGGTTTTTTGCGGAGGAACAATCCAAGCAATACCGAGCCGCTGATGATAAAAGCGGCGGCGCCAAAAACCACGCAAACTTGAGTGACTGTGTACATGGTTTCATATGAAGAATCAACGGTAAGTTTTGCATATAGATTGACATCTCCCAAAACTTCCGCATTTTTCACAGAGAAAATATATGCCGCGTCCATATACCAGCCGTCGAAGTTATAGCCGCGCAGCTCTATAGCCTGCATATCCGCAAAGTCTCCATAGTTTGCCTCTATTTTACTGTAAAGCTCACCGTTCACATAATAGTAGATATAATAAACTCGCGGTCTTTCATCAAACTTTGCGTGAATTATATCTCCTGTGTGTAAGTTGGAAAAATCATTATCCCAACCTGCAAACACAAACTCCGTCTCGTTTGTGGGCGGCATTACTGGAGCGTTTGCCGAAAGCACCTTGTTTTGGATCTCTGACATTATATCTTCTGGCGAGGCTGTTATATCGTAGACTAGACTGTTTCCGCTGTAAAAATACAGGGTCATACTCAGTTTATACACTGGATAAAGGTCGATATCATCCTCAATGGGATCAAGCTGCGATATAACCTCGCCTTCCGGCATATCCTCCGTCCTCCAACCGAGAAGAGTCACGTCGTATCTGTCGTTTTCAACGGACGAAATAGGTATTATTCTGGTTCCGTTCTCAACAAGCCGCGTCGTGTAGATACTTCCGTCAATATCATGATATCTTACAGCCTTATAGGTGTCGCCAACAGGAAGCCCGACTTCATTCAAACTGTCCTTGATCACATCGATTATCTTTTCGGGATAACCAAGCGTGATAGCGGACTCCAAAAACGCAATACTGAAGTCTTTGAAGGTGGAGTTTGCAGTGAGAAGATTGAGTGTGGAATACCAAAGAGTGCCTATCCTTTCGCGAGTGAAGAAATCCTCACTGTTGCCGTTGGAGTTGATAAGATATTGAACCCTGGTTATTACAGTACTGTTTGCGTGCACATAGTTATTGTCGCAATTGTTGTGGTTTTTGTGGTTTCCACCCAAAGGACAAGTGTAATATTGCTTCTTTTCTTCCATACTGTACGCTTGTCCGCGAGTACCGCCGCGCATATCTCTTAAACTGATAGGGTAAGATCCACCGGGATTTACCGCCGATTCTCCAACCAACCAAAACTTTCCAAACAGATCGTTTGGATCATTGCCTTCTATAAGCGCGCCAAACATATCCGAGAAAGCCTCGTCAAGCGCGCCCGATTCGTTTACATAATTAAGCCCGGCGATCTCATTGGTGATTCCATGTTGATATTCATGGCCGATAACGTCTACCGATTTGCCTTGATTATAGAGTATTTTATCCCTTGTACTACCGCCGTCGCCCACAACCATATAACCTATGTTGGGCTGCGCAGGAGAGTATGTATAACTTGCGTTGTCATATTCCCTTCCGAAGTGGACAAGCAAATTCAAAGTGAACTCATCGTCAGAGGTTTGTTCCGTGTCGTCGTTTTTGTTGTTTATTCCCCGCCTTACCGTGCCTATATTATCCTTATTAAGGTAAAAATCATAAGCCTTGACCGCGGTTTCAAAGATACTTACAGCGATAGCTTCAAAATTTCCCTCCTGAGAGGAATACCTTTGATAGCGAGACATGGAAGTCGTAAGATTGCTTGAATAATTTGCGTTGTATGTATATATATTTCTTACACTATCCGAAAGATAATAAATACCGTCGTCCCCTTGATCTATATCAAGATAAACTTTTTGGTCGTTAAAATCTGTGAGTTGCATATTGACTCGCACACGCTTTTCTTCCTGTTTTGAAGATAAGACGCTTGCGTCGACGGCGCTGACATAATAGATGTTATCCATATCCCCGCCGTCTACGACAACTTTATAAGCGGGATGGATAAGTAAGGAGTCAAAATAATAAACCTCGTCTACAGACAGGATATTTCCGCCATCCACAGCGGCGACGGCCGCTTTAGCCGCGTTTTTATCGACAATATAAGGTTTTACGTTTGAGGTATCAAGGATATATCCACCCGTGGTTTTGACGTTTTTATTGTTATCCACCGCGACCTTAAACTGCGCGCCGACAATATTCCTGCCGTTGAGAAGTTGTTGATATGTGTAAACCTCGCCGTACGCGACGGAAGAAGAGTCTTCAAATCTGAACGAGTTTTTTATATCAAAATTTATATCTTTGCCGTATTTTGCCTCTATCGCAGACTTAAGGATATCAAATTCCTCACTTTCCTCACTGTCATCAACGTAGGCGTAGGCGGCGGATATATCCTTCTCAAAAGGAGTTTTTAAGGTGAAAAGAAAAAAGGATAAGCAAGCTATCCCAAAAACAAAAATAACAACATAAACTAAATATTTTATCTTTGTTATCTTCACTTTTTCACCTCGCCTTTATGATAACACCGCGCTTTTTATAAGCCAATAAAAAATTTATTTCAGGCGGTTATATTAAAGGATTTTCATAAAAACAATGCGATAGATGATAGGTTTATCTGTTCATCAGCATGTTTTTAAGGTCTGCAACGGTTATTTTTACGCGCGGATTGGTCATAATCTCTTCACTTATCTTATCCCTTGCGTGGATGATAGTGGTATGATCTCTACCTCCAAACATGTCGCCTATCTGAGAGAGAGGCATTGGAAGCAGCTCGGTGATAAGATATATCGCGATCATGCGCGGCTCCACAATGTTTTTGGTCTTCTTTTTAGAGAAGATATCGTTTGTGGTGATGTTGAAATATTTACATACGGTATTTACGATATCGCCGGCGTCTATCGTATCTTTTTTATCCTCTATAAAATCGCTCAGCGCCTCATAGGCGAGCTCCTTGGTGTCTATGACCCTGTTTGCAAGAGAGCTGAAGAAGACGATTTTATTGAGAAGCCCTTCCATCTCCCTGATGTTCGTCTTGGATGATTCCGCGATAAACTCGGCGACCTCGTCGCTCAAGGAAAACTTTGCCTGCGCCGCCTTATTTTTCAAAATAGCGACCCTCGTCTCCATATCGGGGACCTGGATATCCACAGTGAGACCCCAACTGAAGCGCGTGCGCAGCCTGTCCTCAAGTGTAGTCAGGTCTTTTGGCGACCTATCCGAAGTGAGAATTATTTGCTTGCTGCGATGATACAGGTCGTTGAACACGTTAAAAAATAACTCCTGCGTGGCCTCTTTGTTTATGAGGGATTGAATATCGTCGACCATCAGCACGTCGCAATTATTGTATTTTTCGCGCAATTGAGAGGCGTCTTCGCGGGATTTTGGATGCATTATTGACAAAAATTCCGTAATTAAAGTGTCCGTACTCACATACAGTACAACGGTTTCGGGCGCGTTTTTATACAGATAATTGCCTATCGCGTGCAGAAGATGTGTTTTTCCAAGGCCCACGCCTGAGTATATAAACAGTGGATTGTACTGCCCGCCCGGATTTTCCGCCACGTTTTTGCACGCCGCAAGCGCAAACGCGTTTGATTTCCCCTCTATAAACGTGTCGAAGGTGTATTTTTGCAGGAAATTGTTTTGCCTTTTGACCTTTTGAGGATGAGTTGTGACAAACCCCTCGTCTTCAACAAAGACGCTCTGTTTGTTAAGATAGTCCGCTTTCTTGTCCGGCGTGGTTATAACTACGTCGGTTATGGAGGAGTTGATGTTTTTTACCACGTCGCGGATCTTGTCGAGATAGCGCGCGTCTATCGTGCGTTTTGCGTTTATTGTCAACGCAAGAAGAACCAGCGTGTTGTCCACGATACACACCGGCTCAAGTTTATCTATCCACACCTCATAGCTTATCGCCTGAATGGAAATAGACAATTCGTTTTTGGCGTCCGCCCAAAAATCATCCAAGTTTAACATAGTAATAAAAATTATATCAAAAATCGCGGGATTATCAAGTAAAAAATCAAAAAATAAATCTAAACACAAGATGTTGAAAAAAAAATCGCCTTAGGGTATACTTATTGTGTATGAGGATAACTTCGCTTGAGCTTAAGGACTTCAGAAACTATAAGACCGCGCACATAGAACTTAGCGACGGCCTCAATGTTTTATACGGCGAAAACGCAAGCGGAAAAACAAATATGCTTGAAAGCATATACCTCTGCTCCATCTTCAAAAGCCCTCGCACCACCCGCGATAAAGAACTTGTGCGCATGGGCGCGGACAGCGCTACGGTCAGGTTGGAAGTGCAAAGAAAATTCAAAAAACACACAATACTTCTCAATATCGACGCGCAAGGCCACAAAAAAGTCGCCGTAAACAACATCCCCGTAAACCGCGCGGGGCAGCTTATAGGCATTCTCGGCGTGGTCTTCTTCTCCCCCGACGAGATGAAACTTGTCAAAGAGTCTCCCGCCGAGCGCCGCCGCTTTTTGGACGTCGGACTTTGCCAACAGCAAAAAAGCTATTTTATAGCCCTGCAGCGCTACAATAAGACCCTCAAGCAAAAAAACAATCTGCTTAAAGAGTACAGGCGCAGCGAAAATATAGACGACATGCTTGACATTTGGGACGCGGGACTTGCAAAAGAAGGCGCATACATAATAAAAAAGAGGCTTGAATATATATCGGTGCTCAACGAGGCGGCGGGAAAGTTTCACACCGCGATAAGCGGCGATAAAGAAAAACTTTTCCTTTCCTACGAAAACTCGCTCGAAGGCGGCGACGACATAGAGGAAAGATTGCTTAAAGCCATAAAAAACTCCCGCGAGAAGGATAAAGAACTCGGTTTTTGCACCGTAGGCCCCCACCGCGACGACATAAAAATAGAACTAAACGGCAAGGATAGCCGCAAATTTGCCTCGCAGGGACAACAGCGCACGATCGCGCTCGCGATGAAACTCGGCGAAGTCGTCATCTTCAAAAACGAGATTGGCGAAACCCCTGTTTTACTCCTCGACGACGTGCTCAGCGAGCTTGACGAGTCAAGACAGGAGCTGCTTTTGAAACTTACCTCCGGTTTTCAAACCGTCATCACCTGCACGGAGTACGATCTTAAAACGCCCGCGGCGATGTACAAGATAAACGACGGCAGCGCGAAAAAAGATTGATTTATATAAAAACGGCTCGGCGTTTTACCGGACCGTTTTTTACTGTGATGTTAAAATTTATACGTTTAGATGTTTGATTTTTTAAGATACTGGACAAGCGCGTGAATGCGGTTAAGGTCGTCCTCATTGAAATAGTCTATGATAATGCGTCCCTTGCTTTCATTGCCCTTGATTTTTACCTTAGTCGCGAAGATGCGCTTCATGTCGTTAAGCATATCGCGGATCTCGAGGCTTTGCATGACCTCTCTCGGCCCGCCGACGTTGGATTTACGCGTAAAGTACAGACGCACATTCTGCTCCAGATCGCGCACAGACTGTTTTTTTCTGACCGCGTCGCGCGCCATCTGCACGAGGACGTCTTTGTCGTCTATTGAGATGAGGGAACGCGCATGCCCGGGAGACAGCTCGCCGGAGCGCACAAGATCTGTCACCTCGTCGGGAAGCTGCAAAAGGCGAAGAGTGTTTGTGACGTACGGGCGGGATTTGCCTATGCGCGCCGCGACCTCTTCTTGCGTGAGGTTGTGATTTTCCATAAGCTCGCGCATACCCTCCGCCGCTTCGATGGCGTTGAGGTCTTCGCGATGCAGGTTTTCTATAAGCGATATCTCTTGTATCTGTTGAGGAGTAAGCTCCCTGACGATAGCGGGCACCTTTTTAAGCCCCGCCATAAGGCTTGCCCTGAAGCGCCGCTCGCCCGCGATGATAAGATATCTGCCGCCATCCGATTTTACAAGCAACAGAGGTTGCAGCACGCCGTAAGTGGCGATAGAATTTGCCATTTCCTTAAGGCTTTCCTCATTGAAAGTTTTGCGCGGCTGATTGGGGTTGCGATCGATAAGCGAAATATCTATCTCCTGAGTGGGGATATCGTCGCTTATTTGCACGGAAACGTTTGTTTCGCTGTCGTTAAACAGGGCGCTCAGCCCCTTTCCAAGACCACCTTTGGGCACTGCCATATTGTCCTCCAAATCACTTTATCTTTAATAAAAATTCTTTTGCGAGAGCGTCGTACGCCGCCGCGCCTGCGCAGCGTTTGTCATATATTATCACGGGTTTGCCATAGCTTGGGGCCTCCGCAAGACGGATGTTGCGAGGGATTTTCGTATCATACACCCTGTCTCCGAAGAATTTTACTATCTCCTCAAGCACGGCGCGCGACAGCTTTGACCTGCCGTCGTACATTGTAAGCACCACGCCCGAAATCTCTATTGCGGGATTCAAGTGCTTTTTGACAAGTTTTATCGTGTTCATCATCTGGCTTAGCCCCTCAAGCGCGAAAAATTCGCACTGAATGGGCACTATCACGCCGTCCGACGCCGTAAGCGCGTTGACTGTCAACAGGCCGAGAGAGGGCGGACAATCAATAAATATAAGATCGTAGTCGTCCTTTATGCCTTCCAGCTTTTCCTCAAGCACGCGCTCCCTGCCAATGACGATCTGGCTGAGTTCAAGCTCCGCGCCGGCAAGATCTCCCGATGACGGGATGATACAAAGCCCGTCGACCTCCGTCTTGCACACCGCTTCCCCCGCGGACAGATCGTCGCAAAGCACGCCGTATATAGACTTTTTAAGTTTCTTATCAAATATTCCAAGCGCGCTTGAGGCGTTGCTTTGAGGGTCGAAGTCCACAATAAGCGCCCGCTTGCCCTGCTCCGCGCACGCCGCCGCAAGATTTACACACGTAGTGGTCTTGCCCACGCCGCCCTTTTGGTTTGAAAGAGAAATTATCTTTGCCATACAAAGAGTTTAACACAAGGCGGCGCATTTATCAAGGAATGTTTCACAATTTGTTTCACAAAAATTTTCTTATCGCCGCGAATAATTTTCAAGCCGCGAATTTAAGCGGGATACAATAAAAGAAAACGGGATATCAAAGCGGCGATCTTATGCGGGATACAAAAGGAGCCTTTGTCAAAGCGGCGACTTTTTTATAAGAGAGTATCTTCGCGGATATTTTTTTTGGGTCTCGGCGGTCTTTTCAAACACCAACAGCGCGCGGGGATCCCCGTTTGGCAAGACAAACTCTTTGACCTCGCGAAGCGCCATATTCAGCGCCTTTTGCGCGTTTTGAGAGATGGAAAGCTCGCTGTCGTCCGCCTTGTACGCAATAAATAACCCGCCCACTTTTATAAGCGGCGCGGCAAGCTCCAGAAGTACGTTGAGTTTTGCGACCGCCCTAGCCGTCGCTACGTCAAAACTATTAAATAATGATGTTTGCTCCTCTGCCCTGCCCGCGACCGCGCTTATGTTTTCAAGCCCCAATTTCATGGCGGAATCCGCAATGAACGTCGTCTTTTTAAGCGTGGAGTCAAGCGCTGTCACGCGAATATCCGCGCGCGCTATCGCAAGCGGCACGCTTGGAAAGCCCGCCCCCGCGCCTATATCTATCAGCCTCGCGCCGACAGGAATGAGAGGCGCCGCCGCAAGCGAGTCCGCTATGTGCTTTATAATAAAATCGCGCTCGTCGGTGATGGCGGTCAGATTGAAGCGCTCGTTTGCCTCCATAGTCAGCTCGTAAAACTTGACGAGGGAGCAAAGCTGCTTGTCCGTCAAGGAAACGCCAAGGTTTTTGAGGCTTGTCAAAAGCAGATCGAGGTTTTTTTCGTCCATAGGATAAGTTTAGCATCGAGGGCGCCTAAAGGCAATCTTTTTTCGCGCGGGAAGAAGCAAAAAATATTTACGAAACTCAAAAAATATTGAGATGTCGCCTGATTTGTGCTATCATATTCATCGGAGGCGGAATATGAGAATTGGCATCATCACCGCTATGGCGGAAGAAACCTATCCGATTTTGAAAAAACTTGGCAATATCGTCGCGCAAAGCGTCATCTCGGGCGTCAAAGTCTGCAAGGCGGAGGTCGGCGCGCACACAATATATCTTGCTACGGGAGGCGTGGGCGAAATTCGCACCGCCATGACCGCGCAGATGCTCAAGGACTTGTTCGATGTGGAAGTCATGCTAAACTTCGGGTTTGTAGGAGCGCTCAACAGAAACCTTAAACAGGGCGAACTTGTGCTTGCAAAACGCGTCTGCCACTACCAATTTGACAGCTCGGCTATAGACGGCACCGTCCCCGGGCAATACGACGGGAAAGAGGACAGATATTATTATCTTGACGGCGCGCTGATCGACAGAGTGCTACTTGCGACCCGCCTGCCCCTTAAACAGGTCTCCGTGGCAAGCGGGGACGTCTTCGTCGCGGACGGAGCGCTTAAGACCCGCCTGAGAGAAGAGTTTGAGTGTGACATCTGCGAGATGGAGCTTGCCGCCCTCGCGCTTGTGTGCGAGCGCAACTGCGTGCCCCTCATCAGCCTTAAGGTCGTGTCGGATTGCGCGGACGGATCCGCCCCCGAAACCTTCTCGGCCGTCGCAAAGCGCGGAGTCACCAGATATGAGGAACTTCTTCCCTCGATCCTTGCGGCAGTCACCGGCGAAGCCTCGCCCCTCCCGCCGATAAGGAAATAAATCGCAACCGGCAAGAAAAAAATAATACTCAATTACAAACAGTCGAGCATATCGACTGTTTATTTTTGTGCGCACGGTTCAAAAGTAAACCAAACATAGAAATCATAAAATCAGTCCGCGCCGGTAATCAAACAAACCAAACAGAAGCGCAAAACAAATATAATCAAAGCATGCCACGCAAGCCGCAAACCCTTAGTATATAAATTCAAAACACAGTAATCATAAAGTATGCCACGCAAGATAATTAGCCTGTGGCGCCCGAGATTGAAACAAAGTACCATAACAGGCATAATCGGCAAGAATAATGATGAAGAGAGATGATACAAATATCAAGAGTACAATCGTCAACCAAGAGCCTGGCAGATCAAAAAGACATCTAAAAATTGCCGCATAAAAAAGCGGACAACATAGATGGGACGAACGGTTAAATTTACATCATGAAGAAGCAAATTATAGAATGTGATTCTATCATAATAAAGATAATCTGCAATCTTCCCTTTTATCTCCGCATATCACAAACCGCTTCAAACATGTTTCATATTATTACAGTGCTACAAACCCACACAACAAACAACACATAATTAAAAACATAAAACAGGCAAACAAGCGTGCCTAAAGACAAACGCATTGCCCTGCTGCAACAAACCTCGAGCCTTGAAAGCCGCCATATCAAACAATCCGAGTTATCAAAGAATCGCAAAAAATATAATTTTCTATTGCCACACACAAGCATTATTTTATGAAAACAGGACAGCCTGTTTCACGTGAAACATAACAAATTATTGATAGAAAACTGCCACACATAATTGATGTTATGTGCGCTATAATCTAAGATATGTCAAAGGAATAGTTTTCATATCGATTTATAATGATAAAGAGGGCGTGCGCTTCTTAAGTTTGGCAAGCATAAAGCATAATATATGCTTATAAAGACCTTTCGCGGACATCTTATGGCTGTCGCAGAGATCAGGAAGAACAATCTAAGGTCATAAAAGTCAATCAACTAAGGACGGGGTATTGGTATTATTCATGGTTATGAATTTGCGTGGTGTAATGCCTGATGCTTATCCTGTCGCCTGACGACCCCAAATACGATGTTGTGGCGGTGTGTTTGCGTGTGGAGGCTAAAATTGCCGTCGCCAATGTTCTCCAAAACGGTAACGCGCCCTGGGTTGATTGCGCGAAAAAGCTGAGAAATAAAGTAAAACACCAAAAGTATCCGACAGTGCTCAAAAATGCACAAAAACGGCAATATGTTAACCAAAGTATATGTTTCACGTGAAACATTTTGATTTTTCGCGCAGTTTCACGTGGAACTTCAGAAAGCGAAAACCCTACTAAACAGTGGCTTTTTTGAAGTTCGAATAACGATTTGATTTGTTTGA
This sequence comes from uncultured Clostridia bacterium, assembly GCA_947589635.1. GTDB lineage: Bacteria > Bacillota > Clostridia > Christensenellales > CAG-917 > CAG-475. The sequence goes on from CANQCC010000012.1 coordinate 13,080, forward strand.
CCCAAATTTTTTCGTGGTCCTTTGACCCAAATTTTACCGCCGAAAAATTCTATCGAATGTTTCTCGATTTTTATAGAATTTTGCCGTAGTTTCACGATTTTTATAGAATTGGCTAAAATATAGAATTTTGTGACCTCTTATAGCGCTGCAATAGCGTTGATTTTGGTTTGCCGGGCGTGTAAATGAAGGTTTTGCTGTCGAGTGCCGCCTCATAATATATGCGTGAACTCGAGCTAAAGCTAAGAAATTGCATGTTAAAGTGAGATTTTGGCGCGCATATTGCGCGTTTTACCTAAAAAATCTGCTGTAACATAGCGCATAATTGTCGCTGTCGCGATGTCTCTTCCGCGGTAACTTAGGGCGTAAACATGTTTTCTTACAGTTACCGCGGCAAAATTTCCCGGATTTTTCGCGCTAAGAGACAGTGCGGCGCAAGATATTATGCGATTTTGCCGCAATTCCCGCATAATCTTATGCTTACTGCAGTAAATTGAGGCGCAATAAGACGGATTGACGTGTTTCACGTCAAACAAAACTTCCACTTATCCACCTTTACCGCGAAGGCTCCGCCCACGATTTTTGCTTAAATAAGTTCAATTTTTGCAAATTTTCTAATAAACAGCTCATTTTTTAACTTGTTATCCACCGCATTTACTCGCTTTATTTGGCGCTTTGAGGCGTGATTTTGTCAAAACTTGTATCATAGCGCGAACTCAGATCCTTGCCGCAGAGGAGGCGAAGTTATTCCCCGATATCAAATCACAATTTTGCATTGTGGATAAGTTGCTTAAAACAGTTGCATTCGCGCGCGCACGATGTTATAATAAATATAACTATTTATATTGATAAATATATAGTTAGTAATATATCATTAATATGTATGGAGGAAAAATGGCTGACGAAGTTAAACACAGTTATGACGCCGGCGATATACAGGTGCTCGAAGGGCTGGATCCCGTCCGCAAACGCCCGGGCATGTACATCGGCTCCACGGACACCAGGGGCTTGCATCATCTCGTGACCGAGGTGGTGGACAACTCCATTGACGAGGCTCTCGCGGGCTTCTGCACGCATATCACGGTGGAGATTTTAAGCGACGGCGCGGTGCGCGTTACGGACAACGGGCGCGGCATTCCGACGGGCATTATCGAAAAAGAGGGCAAATCCGCGGTAGAGGTCGTGCTTACAAAGCTGCATGCGGGCGGCAAGTTCGGCAGCGGCGGCTACAAGATATCGGGCGGTCTGCACGGCGTGGGCGTATCCTGCGTCAACGCGCTTTCGGAGTGGCTTGTTGCGGAGGTCAGACAGGGCGGCAAGCTTTATCGCATTCGGTTCAATCGCGGCGTAGCGGAGCGGCCTCTTGCGGTCGTAGGCGAGGCGGAGGGCTCCGGCACGACGATAACCTTCTATCCCGACAGCGAGATATTTGAGACGCTTGAATTCAACTATGACACCATGAAGGCGCGCTTGAGGGAGCTTGCCTACCTCAACAAAGGGCTCACGATAGACATCTCGGACGAGAGAGTTCAGCCCGCGCGCAGCGAGACGTTCTGCTATGAGGGCGGCATCGTGTCCTTCGTCGAGGAGATGAACAAGACCAAAGAGACCATCTTCCCCGAGGTCATCTACTTCGACGAGAAGTACGTTGACAGCGAGATAGAGGTCGCCATGCAATACAACGACAGCTATTCGGAGACAATTCTGGCGTTTGCAAACAACATCAACACCGAGGAAGGCGGCACGCACCTCGACGGATTTAAGGCGGCTATAACCAAGATAATCAACGATTACGGCTCCAAGGCGGGCATACTCAAGGGCAGCGAGAAACTTAGCGGCGAGGACGTCAGAGAGGGCTTGACGGCGGTCATTTCCGTCAAACTTGCGGAGCCTCAGTTCGAAGGGCAGACAAAGACCAAACTTGGCAACAGCACGATGCGCTCGGCGGTGGCCAAGGGCGTGACGGAGGGCTTTGGCACGTACCTCGAGGAACACCCGCGCGAGGCAAAAGAGCTTGTGCTTAAAACCATAACCGCGCAGCGCGCGCGCGAGGCGGCGAGAATGGCAAGAGAAAGCGCAAGGCGCAAGAGCGCGCTTGAAAGCACTACGCTTCCCGGCAAACTTGCGGACTGCACGGACAAGAACCCCGAAAATTGCGAGATATACATCGTCGAGGGCGACTCGGCAGGCGGCAGCGCAAAGCAGGGGCGCGACAGGCGCTTCCAGGCGATACTTCCTCTTCGCGGCAAGATATTGAACGTGGAAAAGGCGGCGCTTCATCGCGTGCTTGAAAACGAGGAGATAAAGGCGATGATAACCGCGTTCGGCTGCGGCATAAACGCGGAATATGACGAGAGCAAGCTACGCTACAACCGCATAATCTGCATGACGGACGCGGATGTCGACGGCAGTCATATCCGCATACTTATGCTGACCTTCCTCTTCCGCTTCATGCGCCCGCTTATAGAAAACGGACACGTATTTATTGCGCTTCCGCCTCTTTACAAGATCTCGAAAGGCAAGCAGGAGCAATATTTTTACGACGACGACAGCCTGAACGCCTATTATGAGGAGTTTGGCCGCAAGAGCGGCGAGCTGCAGCGCTATAAGGGCCTTGGCGAGATGAACCCCGAACAGCTTTGGGAGACGACTATGGACCCGCAAAACCGCACGCTTCTTAAGGTCACGATGGACGACGCGATAGAGGCGGACAGACTGTTCTCCATCCTCATGGGCGAACAGCCCGAACTCAGGCGCGAGTTTATAGAGCAAAACGCAAAACTCGTCACCGACCTCGACGTGTAACAGGAGGCAGTTATGGCAAATATAAGAGACGACAAAAACAACGAATATATTCAGCACATAGCCAATTCCACCGTCAAGGACGTGGAAATAAACGGCGAACTTAAAAAGTCCTTCATAGCCTACGCTATGGCGGTCAACGTATCGCGTGCCATACCCGACGTGCGCGACGGACTTAAGCCCGTGCACAGGCGCATACTTTACGCGATGAGCGAGCTTGGCCTGACCCCCGATAAGCCGTACAGAAAGTGCGCTATGGTCGTCGGCGAAGTGCTCGGCAAATATCATCCGCACGGCGACAGCTCCGTGTACGACGCGCTTGTAAGATTGGCGCAGGACTTTTCGATAAGATGTCCTCTTGTGGACGGGCACGGCAACTTCGGCTCCGTAGACGGCGATCCGGCGGCGGCATACCGCTATACCGAGGCGAGACTCAGCAAGATAGCGCTTGAGATGACCCGCGACATAGACAAGAAGACGGTCGATTTTTATCCCAACTTCGACGACACGCGCGAACAGCCCACGGTGTTGCCTTCCCGCTTCCCGAATCTGCTTGTAAACGGCTCTGACGGCATAGCGGTGGGCATGGCGACGTCTATCCCGCCGCACAACCTCGGCGAGGTCATAGACGCGACTGTGGCGCTTCTGAACGATCCCGAAATCACCGTGGACGACCTGATGGCCTACATTCCCGCGCCCGACTTCCCGACCGGAGCGCTGATCCTCGGCAGAAACATGATAAAGCAGGCGTATCGCACGGGCCGCGGCGCCGCGATAATCCGCGCAAAAGCGGAGATAGAAGAGATGGCAAACGGCAAAAGCCGCATCGTCGTCACCGAGATCCCCTATCAGGTCAATAAGGCGAAACTTATCGAAAACATCGCCGACCAGGTCAAAGATAAGCGCCTCGAGGGCATAAGCGACCTCCGCGAGGAGACCGACCGCCACGGCATGCGCATAGTCATCGAGCTTAAGAAGGACGCCAACGCGCAGGTGGTGCTCAACCAGCTGTACAAGCAGACCGCCATGCAGACGACGTTCAGCATGATAATGCTCGCGCTTGTGGACGGAGTGCCGCGCGTGCTCAACCTCAAGCAGATACTCGAAAGCTACGTAGCGCACCAGAAGGACGTCATAGTGCGCCGCACCCGTTTCGATCTTGAGAAGGCGCAGGAAAGACAGCACATCTTGCTCGGCTTGCACATCGCGCTTGAAAATATAGACGCCATTGTGGAATTGCTCAAAAAATCGCGCGATCGCCAGGACGCCATGACGCGCCTGATGGAGAGTTACGCTTTGAGCGACAGACAGGCCGCGGCGATCCTCGATATGCGCTTGCAGCGCCTCACGGGGCTCGAGGTGGAGAAGATAGAGCAGGAGCTTGCCGACCTCGGCAAACAAATAGAATATTTCAACCTCGTGCTGTCCAGCGACGAAGAGGTCAAGGCGATAATAATCCGCGAGATAACCGAGATCAAGGCGCAATACAACACCCCGCGCATGTCCGAGCTGACCTATGATTACGGCGACATCGACATAGAGGACCTCATCGAGCAGGAAGACGTCGTGATATCCATGACGCACGGCGGATATATCAAGCGCATCCCCGTAAGCGAATACAAGGCGCAGCACCGCGGCGGCGTGGGCGTCACCGGCCATAAGGCGAAGGACGAGGACTTTGTGGAGAATATCTTCACGTCCAACACGCACGAAAGACTTATGTTCTTCACCAACTTCGGCAAGACCTTCACGCTTAAGGCGTACGAGATCCCCGAAGCAACCCGCAACGCGCGCGGCAGAGCTGCGGTCAACTTGCTGCAACTTGAGCAGGGCGAAAAGATAAAGACCATCATCCGCATGCCGGAAGAAAAAGAGGGCAAATTCCTTGTGCTCGCCACAAGAAACGGCCTCATCAAAAAGACCCCTCTCGAGGAGTACGACTCCATAAAGAAGAACGGCAAGATCGCAATAAAATTCAACGAAGACGACGAGCTGCTTGACGCCATGATCACAAACGGCGACAGCGAATTGCTCATCGCAAGCAGCGAGGGATATTCCATCCACTTCCACGAAAGCTGCATCCGCCCGATGGGCAGGACGGCTATGGGCGTCAAGGCGATGAACCTCGCGGAGGGCGCGACGCTTGTGGCTTGCACCGCGGTGCACGCAGGCGACGACATCCTCACCGTGACCGCAAACGGATACGGCAAGCGCAGCGACATCTCCGACTACCCACTGCAAGGCAGGGCAGGCAAGGGCGTCAAAGCGGGCGTGTTTAACGAAAGGACGGGCAACCTCATCGGCCTAGCGGTCATCCCCGCCGAAACCGACGTCATGATGATAACCGACGCGGGCATCATAATAAGAGTGAACGGCGCGGAAATCAGCAAGATAGGCCGCAATACCCAGGGCGTGCGCATAATGAAGCTTAAGGACGACAAGATGACGGTCAAAGCCATCGCGCTCACTCCCCATGAGGACGAGCAAAACGAGAGCGAAGCTGCGGACGGCGAAACCCCCACGGCGGAAACCCCCGAAGCGGAAGCATAACCTCCCGCCAACAGGCGCAAAACCACAGCCGCTTTCAAACAAACGAAAGCGCCAACGAACACCCAAAACTTACCCAAAAAGGCGGGACAAACTCCCGCCTTTTTCATACAAAACAAAACGAAAAACCGAAACAAGATATCAACAGAAAGCAGAGTTTAACCTATCAAAACAAACAGATAAAATATCGATTGCGTGAAATATAAGCGTGGTTGTGAGGAGGGAAAAACACAAAACATAACGCAATCTATGTCCGTCCGCGTATAAGAAAGCACGACAAAGTTTGCGTTAAGCTCGGACTATACTAACGCAAAAATCAAGTTCTCCCGCATGGATTATGACCATTTACAAACCCAAAAACGCGAGTTATGGCAAGAATTTGCCGAGCTCGCGTTTTTAGCACGGGTTTGCAAAGGGCGTAACGCCCTTTGCCGAGGGTGAGGGGCGAGCAGCCCCGCGCACAATAATATCCTCGCAAAATCGCTATGCAATTTTGCGGGTGGCTCTTGAAATATTTGATTATAGGCGTTATTATAGTAATATAATACCGGGCCTAAGGGGCACAGGGGGTTTTTATGGAAGAGAGGAAATGGTTCAGAGAGATGACCATGTATCAGGTATGGCCGCGCTCGTTCAAGGACGGCAACGGCGACGGGATAGGCGACATCAAGGGCATAATGAGCAAGCTTGATTACATCAAGAGTCTTGGTGCGGACGCGATCTGGTTTTCGCCGCTGTACGTATCTCCGCAGGCGGACTACGGGTATGACATAGCGGATTATCGCGACATCAATCCGGAATACGGCACGCTTGACGAGTTCAAGGAGCTGCTTAACGCGGCGCACGAACGCGGGTTGAAGGTGGTTATGGACCTTGTCATCAATCACACTTCCGATCAGCACGAGTGGTTCAAGAAGAGCGTACAGCGCATAGAACCCTACACGGATTTTTACATCTGGCGGGACGGCAAGGGCAAGGGCGGAAAGCGCCCGCCCAACAACTGGATGTCCACATTCCCGGGCTCGGCGTGGGAATACGTGCCCGAAAGGGGGCAATATTATTTACATCTTTACGCGAAGGAGCAGCCCGACCTCAACCATGACAATCCTGCGGTGCGCGAGGCGATAAAGGACGTCATGCGCTATTGGCTCGATATGGGCGTAGACGGCTTCAGGGAGGACGTCATCACGCAGATAAGCAAGGCGGAAGGTTTGCCGAACGGGTGTCCGCTTATGCCCGCTTCCCGCGGAATGGAGCATTATAACAGCGGTCCGCACATACACGAATATCTTGGCGAATATCGTCAGGTGTTGAAAGATTATGACGCGTTTCAGGTGGGTGAATCCCCCATGCTCAAGCCGGACAAGGCGCTTACGTACGTCGTGGGAGAGGACAAGCAGCTGGACATGTGCATAGGCTTTCAGCATATGGAGGCGGACTGCTTTATCATCGGCTGGATCTGGCATCCGTTCAGTCTGAGGAAGCTGAAGAAGGTATACGACAATTGGCAGACCAAGCTGTACGGAAAGGGCTGGAACGCTAACTATCTTGAAAATCACGATCAGCCGCGCACGATATCCCGCTACGGCAGCGAGAAGTATCGCGTGGAAAGCGGTAAGGCGCTTGCCATTATGTATTCTTTCTTAAGCGGCACTCAGTTTGTGTATCAGGGGCAGGAGATAGGCATGACCTGCCCGCACTTCGACAACTACCCCGAGGGCAGCGATCCGTGGAAGCAGTTTAAGGACGTGTCCACTTTCTGCGTGCGCGACCTCATGCACAAATTCGGGTTTTCGTATAAGCGCATCCTGAAGATAGCGCACTACGCCGCCCGCGACTGCGCCCGCACGCCCGTGCAGTGGGACGCGACAAAGAACGCCGGCTTCAGCGAGGCGGAGCCCTGGTATTTTGTAAACCCCAACTATACCGAGGTAAATGTCGAAGCCGCCGAGCGCGACCCGAACAGCCTGCTGCATTTCTACCGCAAGGTGATCGCCCTGCGCAAGCAATATAAGGACGCCGCCGTCTACGGCAAATTTGTCATCCATCTTAAAGGCGACCCGCATCTGTTCGTCTACGACAAGATCGCCGACGACGGATCCAAACTGACTGTCATCCTCAACCTCAGCGAAAAGACCGTCTCCTCTTCGAAGATCAAAAAGTATATACCCGACGGCGCGCAGGAGCTCCTCTCCGTATATGATGGAGAGATGGAGGGGAAGGTGATGAGGCCCTACGAAGGCAAACTCTTCTACAGCAAGTAAAACCGTCTGTACGGGCGATATACTTCGTCAAAGCCCATTTTGCTCAGGTCACGTACGATAAAGTACGCTCGACCCTCGCAAAATGGGCTTTTCCTTGTCTCTCATCCCGTACAGACGGTT
>CANQCC010000013.1 GCA_947589635.1 uncultured Clostridia bacterium
ACCATCAACGACAAGCCCGTGGCGTATGTGTACGAGACGGGCGGCAAATATTTTGCCAACAACTTCCGCTACAGAAAACTCGACCCGAAAAACGAGGCGGATCAGACTGTGCTTGGCGAAGGAACGACCATATATTATAAGTACACGCCTTTCAAATCGCCTGTTAACTTTAGTATAGAAAATATGGACAACATCAAGTCCGATATCGAATGGTTGTACTCGGGCAACGCGTATGTGAAGATGGGCGACGGCATCTATTCGCACAATCTGGCGCTTGCGTCCTACTATCTGCTTGCGCAACAGGACGCAAGCAAGCTGTACTACAGAGAAAAAGTGTCCTCCGTAGGGGAAATCGGAGACAACGGCGGATCCGGCACGGTCTATGAAAGCGCAACCGAAAAAAACATAACCGTGGAGATTATGGGTACCAAGAAGGCTCCTGCGAAAGGTCTTGATTTAAGCGGCATTTTGAGCGGTCTCGCCTCGGGAAGCGTCGACTTGAGCAGCCTTGAATATCAAACCACCTACGACCCCACCAACCCCGCGCATTGCGATATGGACTTGTATCTGAGAGAGGAGGGCGCCGAGGGACAATACATCGTACCCGTCTCCGATCCCGACTACGGATATAAGGATAACATCACGCTTATGGCGCAATATTGCAGAGACGTCATGGTGCGCGTAACGGGCAACATTGAGGAGGTCAAGCTGCAGGCAACAGAAAACGCGTACGATACTACGCTTTATGTGTACACGGGCAGCGGCTATGTCTCGTACGACGAGGACACCCCCGGCCACAACCTTGAAAGCACCGCGTACTATATAAAGAAGTGCGGCTACGTCGCGCAATATGCGGAGGTCTTCACCGAAAATCCCGACGACGTCCACTGCACCACAAATCTTGATTTCAAGATCATTGGAGAGCTGGAGCGCGAACACAGCTCCAAAGTGCTGTGCCTGCTTGCGGATAAGACCATAAACGACATGAACTCGGCAATTTCGGAGGCGACTATCGCGGACTTCATGGACGTCACCCCCGGCACGATCTTCGACGACGAAAAGATAAGCGGCGCCACCCTCAACAACCTCGGCATAGTGCTGACCGACGTGCTCTCCGGCGTCACAATAGACCAGCTGCTGACCTGGGCGAATATATCGTCCATTCAGCCCGCCGTCCGCGAAGCGCTGAAAGGCGTCACCCTGTCCAAATTCTTCTCCTCGCTGGAGTATGCGAATGGGGCTATTCAGATCAATATGTCCAAACTCTTCTCGTAAAACCGCTTGTACGGGCGATATACACATCGTCAAAACCGCTTTTCTTTCACACCACGTACGCAAAAGTACGCTGGGTGCTCAGAAAAGCGGTTTTTACTTGTCTCTTCATCCCGTACAGGCGGCTTTACATGTATATGCCGGTCGGATTTGCGGGGCTCCTCGCCCCGCCCCTCGGCAAAGGGCGTTACGCCCTTTGCAAACCCGGGATAAAAACGCGAGCTTGGCAAATCCTCGCCTTCGCTCGCGTTTTTGGTTTGTAAATAGTCATAATCCCTGCGGGATACCTTTATTTTTGCATTAGCGTAGTCTTTGCTGTTTTTTCCGGTGACCCCCCACCACCGCGGCTTTGCCACGGAGCCTCCCCCTATACAGGGAAAGTGATTCTACACTAATGTTATAAAGGGGGTATGCCCACAATGGATAATTGACTTGTCAAAGTATAAAACTTATCCCACAACGTAACGTTTGCCCGAGTTAGGCCTCGCCCTTCGATAACGTTGGATAGAAGGCTATCGGGGGTCCCCATAGAAAGGAGCATAGCGAGTTTTATGGGGTGATATATAGGGGGAGGCTCCCGCCATTTGGCGGGTGGTGGGGGTCACGTAATATTTTTTATGCCACTAAAATAGATAGAGTACGTAAAAACCGCGTGTAAGCACCAAGGACAAACGAACAAACCCGCAGGGCAAGAGGAGCGTACATAGGCGTACGTGGTGCGAGGTGGGAGGGCTTTGACGTAGTATATCGCCCCATCGATAACTTAAAAACCGCCTGTACAGGATGAAGAGCGCGAAAGCGCCCCTTTCCTGAGCGTCGAGCGTACATAGACGTACGTGACGTGAAGGAAAAGGGCGCTGACAAAGCTATTCGCCCGTACAGACGGTTTTTATGCGTAAGTCAGGGTGGCATACCCCACCTGCGGCGAATCCAACTGCAACTTAAACACCTTGCCGGCATACTCGCCGCAACTGTCGCCCATGGTCAAAATGTACGTCTTGCCGGAGGTAGAGGAGGAGTCGCTTTCCCTCTTGATGTCGTTGAATGTCTCGTAGGTTTGAGTGGCGGTGTTTTTGATGGTCAGGGAGACTTGCACGATCGTAGTCGATTCCCCTTGGGTGTAAACGATTATATAGCCCTCCACCACGCTTGATCGCAGCGTATATCTTGTGCCCTTATTGACCTCGGCTGTCGTGGCGGTGTAGGTGCCTTCTGCCTCGTCGATGGAAATGGTCACCTGATACCTGTTGTCATATTGATAGACGCAGAAGATATATGTTCTCTCGCCAGCTGTGTGCTGAGCGAAGATGGCGTTGCTGCCGTCAAGATTTGTTAAATATTCGTCGCCGGCTGTGACATTATTGTCGTTTTTAAGCCTTGTCGCCACAAGCATAAAATCCGTCCTCTCTTCGTTGAGGTAGTAAAGCGTGATTTGGTCGCTGCCGTCTGCCAGCGTATATGTACCAAGCACGCGCGGGCTATACTCCGAAGAGTAGGTGAAGGTAAAATCGGTCTTCAGCGTCACGATATAGTTGTAATATCCGATGGAGAATTGCTTTGTCGCCTTGTCAAGCGTGACCGCCTGCCCATCAAATTGCGCGGACAGCGTATCCCCTTCCGTCATGGTGAATGTCAGCGTTTTGCTTTCGCTTCCGCCCTCTTCCGAGCAGGTATAACTTAGCGCGGCGCCGCTTTCCACAAACAGATATGTTCCGTCCTCGACGTTAAGTCGCTTGCCTGCGGGATCGTAGGTCGCGGTAAGTCTTTGGACGTATCCGTTTGAGGAGTTCTGCGGGTCGAAGGTGCAGAAGATATACTCGTTTTCTCGGCTGCCCGGGCCGTACGCCCACTTTTTGCCGCCGAAGGACGCGTTTTTGATGAATACGCCCGTCTCGAGAGAGGCGACTTCGTACAACTTTGCGGGCAGTTCGCTGTCGTTTACGGAAGCCAGGCTTGCGTAATCGCGGAATTCGCGCCATTGCGCGTTCTTATACACCTCCTGCAGCATGTCCTCGCCCGAAACAACTATGACAAACAGGTCTCTCGCCTTATCCGCGCCCGTAAACTCAAACGCGTCCGCGGCAAGGTCTGCAAGCGCGGCGTTGCCCAACGTCAGTCTGTTAGGCAAAACCAATTCGGACTGCACGCCATCGGCGTGGCTGAACGCGCCGCTGCCTATGTTTGTAAGCGTCGCGCCTATCTTCACGCTTGTCGGAGAATCCTTGAACGCCCCCTCGGAAATTTCTCTTATGTTCAAAACTTCAAGTTCGTTAAGCGAAGAACAGCCCGCAAATGCCTCTTCGCCTATATATTGCACCTGTGCGGCGCCAGTTACGGAGGACAGAGCCGCGCAATTTTTGAACGCCCTCGCCTCTATCCTCGTGAGAGACGTGGCAAATTGTATGCTTCTTACAAGGCTGCCCTCGAAGGCGCCCTCGTCTATCGAGCCGACATTCGAGGGGATCTCAACGACCTCGCTGCCGTTGCCTATGTACAGTTTGACCACGCCGCCGTCCACGACAAGATCGCGGCACAACCCGAACGTGCTGTTTTGCAAGGATACGTTGAAGTAAGTCGCTCTTTCAAAATCGCCGAATCTTATGACGATGACGCCGCCCCAAACGCTGTATAACCCGTGCAATTCGCCCTCGGGCAGAGGAGAATACGTCGCCTCGCCAAATCCGTTGAGCACAAGCTCGCCGTCTTCGTCTGACAGCTGAACGTCATAATTCTCGTCGTACAGCGAGAACAATTGCTCGCTTCCCTCGCCATTTGGCAGCGAGAGGATCTTTATCTGCCTGCGCCCATAGCCGTCAAAATCTACGGCCATGACGTCGTTTTCTATCGAGACAAGGTCTCCCGAATATGTCTGCGCGCCCGACACGGTGACAAGGTCGAAGCCGTCCGACGTAAGCGTGATCGTCTCGTCTATGCCCGCCGAATCGTCCTTGGAATATTCCACGTCGTACCTGTGCACGGAAAGCTCCCTTGACGGGTCGTGCTTGACAAATTTGTGCGTGTCGGTGTGCAGCCTGAATTTAAGCGTATCCTTGCCACTCGCGGTGAGGTTTATGTATCCGTTTTCAAGCAGTTCGACGCTGTACGGCACTGGCTCGCTGTCGGCAGAGCTTTCGGTGACTTCCGCCTGTCCGTAGCCGTCAAGCCAAAGCTTCGTCTCGGAGCCGAACTTGTCTTCGAAGTCGCCGAAGAACGCGTCGTTGCGCCTGATAAATTCGCCTTCGGACAGTATAAATCTGAACAGCTCGCTTCCCGACGCGGTCATGCGGTAGTCGTACGGCTTTTGAGTAAGTTTTGCGTACGTCCCTTTCTTTTCGCCCTCCGCGCCGATATATGTCGCATTGCCCTTGCCGTCAAGCATCAATATTTCGCTTCCCGCATGGTAGGTGCCCGCCTCCGCGGAGACTTTAAGCGCGGTGCGCGCCTCGATTTGCAAGCGCAACACGATCTGCTCTCCCGCCGCCGCAAAGCGCACGATCTCTTCTTCCTCGCCGAATTCCTCGCTGAGGTAGCTCTCGTAGAACAAGCGCCCGCGGTCGTTGATGTACATCAGCATGCCACGCCCGTCAAGCGCAAATTTTTCGGTATTTTTCTCGCCTATAAAATCCACGATGGGCAGCTCGTCGCGAAGTATCAAAGTCTCCTCTTCCAAATCAAAAGCTATGCTGCGCGAGGAGGAGTAGAACACTATCCCGCCCTCTGTCGCGACAAATCTGCCCTCTTCGACGTCGCCCGTCGCGTCTTGATAACGCGCGTAAGAAAAGCCGTCCGTCTCAAGCGAGGCGCCGCCCTCTATGTCAAACGTCTTCGCGTATGCGTCCTCTTTTAAGCCCACGGTCATGTCGACGTCCGAAAGCTTTGCGATAGCGCCGTTAAGCGCGGGCACGTCGTCCGCCCTCAGCCTCAAAGCGTCGCCGTCCCTTGTGAAGGTGCCCTCGCCTTGCCTTTCCACAAGCATCCTACTCTCGTCGATACACTTGTTGACGACAAAGCCGCCCTGCCCGTCAAACACCAGCTGCAATACGTCCCCGTTTGCCGCCGCATAATAATATGTGTTGGAATAATTTTCTCTTATAAAGTAGGCGTTGACCTCGTTTGCGCCATCCTGCCATTTGAGGAGCGAGAAATGCACTTTTTCGCCGTTTGTCGCCTCGATGACGTAGGTGCCGTCGCCGTTATTCAGATAGAAGTAGCCTCTTTTCGTCGTCCCGTCTACCCTTACGGTAGCGCTTGTCGGATTGCTTAGCGAAGCGGTATCGCTCTTGTTCAATTCAAGCTGCCCTTCGTCGCTTATAATAAGCCGATAGTATGTGCCGCTGAAGGGCGTGTTCCACATAAATTTGCCGCTGTCCGTGAACAGCCTGCCCTGATAGTTTGTTCCGCCCATGTAAAAGGTGAACGTGTTGTTTGAAACGGTTCCGCGTATAGGCGGCAGGTCGTCGCGGCAAAGTTCCACCGATCTGCCTCCACTATCCTCGCCAAGCAGATATACCCTGTCCACGCCTCCCGAGATGTCGTCGAATTGCCTGTCCCATACGGCGACGATGTCAAGCTCCGTCTCGGTCCCTTTTGCGGGCGTCATATCCTCTTCCTCGACAACCGCGCCCTCTTTGAAGATCTTATCTCCTATCTTCCAGCCCGCGAAGCGATGCCCTTCATAAAAGAACGTCGAGCGCTGAAGAGTGAGCTGGTCTCCGTAATTGAGCTCGAACGGCTCCGGATCGTCGCCCTGCGCGTCCTCTTCGCCCTTGAGATAGCGCACCGTGAACACAAGCCTGTCATAGTAGATGTCAAGCACATTCGCGCTCGGGTCCATGCCCACCGTAAACGTCGTCGAGGCGTTTTCCTTGTCCGTCATGCGCATAAAGCCCGTGTATTTCTTGTATGTGTGCGAGACTTTTGTCCCCACCGCGACGCGCGCGCTCTTGCTGTCTTCAGATACAAACTCCGGTTCGCCTTCGAGGCTCTCCTTATAGACGTTTATCTTGTACTCCGCGGTGTACATCGCCTTAAGCGTGATGTCCTTTATCGGGGCCTTGTCCGAGGAGGTCACCTTTTTGTCGTCAAGATACCAGCCGTCAAACTCTATCCCCTCTTCCGTGGCTGGAACGTATTTTTTTAATATATCCGTCAACTTTCTGCCGACCGCCGCGGGAACTTTTATCGTCTCAAGCTCGCCGCCGTTTGCGTCAAGCGTTATGTTTATGCCCTGCTCCGTAAACCGCGCGTAGTAGGTCGTGTCCTTCTCGGGCATCTTGTCCGGGATCGTGACAGGACCGTCCGTGAATGCGGAGTTGAGATACCAGCCGAAAAAGTAGGACCCCTCCTTGACAGGATCGTCGGGAGGCGTTATGTCCGCGCCGGGATTGGCAACGATCTCCTTCACCTTGGAGGCGCCGCTGCCCGTGATGAAACGCAAAGTCTTCGTCACGCCTCTGTTGGGCGACGCAGGCTGCGTCGTCGAGTTGCAACCCACAAATACCGCCATTAACAGTATCAACAAAAGCGAAACGCTAAGTATGATGATCCCTCGCCTTTTCCCGTTCATAATTTCCTTCTTTGGCGCCCGCATATCCCGCGCGCCCAATACGTGCGCGCGCTTACGATCGCCCGCATATCCCATTATTAACTATTATCTTATATCCGTTTACAACCCAATGTCAATAGTCAACCCGCCTTAACCAAAAAATTACATTGTAATTTTTCCGTTCTTCCACGCAAGCGGGGCTCTTCGCTCTGCGTTCATGTGGGCTCCTCGCCCCTCCCCTCGGCAAATGGCGTTACGCCCTTTGCAAACCCGTGCTAAAAACGCGAGCTCGGCAATCCTTGCCTTCCCTCGCGTTTTTGGGTTTGTAAATGGTCATAACTCCTGCGGGAGAACTTGATTTTTGTGTTAGTATTGTCTGAGCTTAACGTAAACTTGGTCGTGCCGGAATTATAATAACGTTTGTCGTGCCGGAGTTATTGTAACACCTGACGTGCTTGAATAATGATAACCTTTGTCCGGGCGTGTTTACAGAACCCCCACCACCGCCTATTCGGCGGAGCCTCCCCCTATACAGGGAAAATGCTTCTACACTAATGTTATAAAGGGGTAGGCCCAAAATGGATAGTGATAGTAACACTTGATAAATAGCTATATCACCACTCCACAAGATGGAGTACGTAAAACCGCGATATTTGGATGAAGAACGCGAAAGGGCAAATTTTCGAGCGGTCGAGCGTACTTAAGCGTACGTGACGTGAGCAAAACCTAGATAACGTAAAACCGCCTGTACGGGATGAGAGACAAGGAAAAACCGCTTTTCTGAGCACCCAGCGTACTAATGCGTACGTGGTGTGATGAAAAGCGGTTTTGACGCAGTATATCGCCCGTACAGGCGGTTTTACAGTTTGGCGACGCCAAGATAGCGCCTCAACACCTCAGGCACAGTCACACTCCCATCCGCGTTCTGGTACTGCTCCACGATGGCGGGGATGAGGCGAGAAGTGGCAAGGCCGCTGCCGTTTAAGGTGTGCACGTATTGAGGTTTGCCGGTGACGGAATCGCGATAGCGGGTGTTATTGCGGCGCGCCTGATAATCGTTGGCGTTGGACACGGATGAACACTCCTTATAGATGCCCATAGACGGGATCCAAAGCTCGACGTCGTATGTCCTTGCCATGGAAGCGGAGCAATCTCCCGCCGCGAGCTTGCTTATGCGGAAGTGCAAGCCGAGTTTTTCCACAAGCCTCGCCGCCTTTTCGACAAGCTCCTCAAAGGCCTCCATGCTGTGAGCGGGATGCGCGTATTGTACCATCTCTATCTTGTTGAACTGATGGCCTCTTATCATGCCGCGCTCCTCCGTCCTTGCGCTGCCCGCTTCTTTGCGGAAGCAGGGCGAATAGGCGAAAAATTTCATGGGGAGTTTGCTCTCGTCTATTATCTCGCCCGCGTACATGTTGACAAGCGCGGTCTCCGCGGTGGGAAGCATAAAGCGATTGCGCTTTCTGTCCTCGTCTACGTCAAGCCAATAGACCTCGTCGCTGAATTTGGGGAACTGCCCCGCGCCGAAGCCGCAATTGTAGCCAAGCTGATAGGGAGGCAAAATGAACTCGTAGCCGTCCGCAAGGTGCTCGTCGATAAAATAGTTGAGAAGCGCCCACTCAAGCCTCGCGCCCATGCCGCGATATATCCAAAAGCCGTTGCCCGAAAGTTTTACGCCGCGCTCGTAATCGATAAGCCCAAGCTGCGTGCAGATGTCCACGTGATTTTTGAGAGGAAAATCAAACTGCGGCTTTTCGCCGACGACCCTTATCACCTGATTGTTTTCCTTCTCGCCCGGGAGCAGGTCGTCGTCGGGAATGTTGGGCATGCCGGCAAGCGCACCGTTGATATTTTCGATAAGCTCGTTTATCTTCGCGTCGCCCGCCGCTATCTCTTCGCCGAGTTTGCGCATTTCGTCAAAGATGGGCTGCACGGGCTGCCCCGCCTTCTTAAGCACGGGGATCTGAGCTGAGACTTTGTTCTTCTGGGCCTTGAGACGCTCGATCTCCGTGATGGTCGCCTTGCGTTGATCGTCCCATTCGATGATCTTTGAAAAGTCCGCCTTGTAGCCTTTCTTTGCAAGCGCGTCCGTGACCGCCTGCGGATTGCTTCTGATTCTTATAAGATCTAACATAGTTATCTCCTGCGCGTTGCGCAAATTTTATTCATTTTGACGTTTTATCCATACAAAATCGGCGCTTAAAGTGCCGTTTTTGTCAAATGAGCGCTTATACTATCAGGTTGACGAGCCTGCCTTTGACGACTATCGCTTTCTTGACGGATTTGCCGTCAAGCTGCTCGCGCACGGCGTCGATGGCGGCGGCTTCTATTGCGTCGTTGTCCGCGTCCGTAGCCACGACTATCTTGCCGCGCATTTTACTGTTTATCTGGACTGCGAGTTCCACCTCGTCAAGTCTGGTCGCCTTTTCGTCGTAGGTCGGATACGGCGCGTTGAAGACGGAATATTTTTCGCCCAACATTTCCCAAAGCTCCTCGCCGCAGTGGGGCGCGAAGGGAGCGAGCAACAGCACGAGGTCGCGCACGCAATCCTTGAACATGGCGTTCTTTTGCGGGACGGCGGAGTCATAGGCGTATATCGCGTTGACAAACTCCATAAGCCTTGCGACCGCGGTGTTGAAAGAGAAGTGCTCGAGGTCATTGGTCACGCTCTTTATGGTGAGGTGGCGCACGCGGTTAAGCTCCTTTTCGGGCTTGCCGTAAGGCGCCTCCGAGAAGTTTTCGAAGCATTTTTTGACGAGGCGCTCCACCCTGTCGATAAATCTTGAGATGGCCTCGAGACCGCTGTCGTTCCAGGGGCCGCCCTCCACGTAGTTGAATCCGAACATCAGATACAGTCTGAAGGCGTCCGCGCCGTACTTTTGTATGCTGTCGTCGGGGGAGACGACGTTGCCCTTGCTCTTGCTCATCTTGTTGCCGTCCGGGCCCAAAATGGTGCCCTGATGCACGAGAGAGAGGAAAGGCTCGTCAAAGTTGAGGTATCCGAGGTCGCGCAAGACCTTTGTAAGGAAGCGCGCGTACAAAAGGTGCATGCAGGCGTGCTCCGCTCCGCCGACGTACTTGTCGACGGGAAGCATCTTGTTTATCCAATCGCTGTCGAAGGGCGCCTTGTCGTTTTTGTTGTCGGGATAGCGCAAGAAATACCAGCTTGAACAGACGAAGGTGTCAAGCGTATCCGCGTCGCGCAGTGCGTCTCTTCCGCAGACGGGACACTTTGTATGCATAAACGAGTCGCACTTTTTAAGAGGCGATTCTCCGTCGGGCGTAAAGTTGACGTCCTTTGGCAGCAGCACGGGAAGATCCTCTTCGGGTACGGGAACGGCGCCGCAATGCTCGCAGTGGATGATCGGGATGGGCGCGCCCCAATAGCGCTGACGGCTGACAAGCCAATCGCGCAAGCGGTAGTTTGTCTTAAGCCCGCCCTTGCCCTCGCTTTCAAGTTTTTTGAGGATGGCGATCTTGGCGTCTTCGGACTTCATTCCGTCAAACTCGCCGCTGTTTATAAGCGTGCCGTATTCCGTAAACGGAAGGCTGTCGTCCTGTCCCTGCTCGCCCTTTATGACGCGCTCTATGGGCAGACCGAGCTTCCCCGCGAACACAAAGTCGCGCTCGTCGTGCGCCGCGACTCCCATGACCGCGCCCGTGCCGTAGCTTGCTATGACATAATCCGCGACGAGAATGGGTACTTCTCTGCCGTTGACGGGGTTTATGGCGTAGGCGCCCGTGGGAACGCCCGTCTTTTCGCGCGTGGAGCTCATACGGTCTATTTCGGTTGCCGCCGCCGCCCTTTGCTTATATTCCTCGACCGCCGCCTTCTTAGAGGGAGCGGTCAATTTGTCCACGAGAGGACTTTCTGGGGCGAGCACCACGTACGTCACGCCGAACACGGTGTCCGCGCGCGTAGTGAATACGCGGATCTTTTCATCGCTGCCTTTGACGTCGAAGACTATCTCGCCGCCGTAGCTGCGCCCTATCCAGTTTTTTTGCATGAGTTTTGTCTTCTCGGGCCAATCGAGCGCGTCGAGGCCGTCGAGAAGCTCGTCCGCATAGGCGGTTATCTTAAAGAACCATTGCTCGAGGTTTTTGTGCGTGACGGGGCTGCCGCACCTTTCGCACACGCCGCCCTGCGCTTGCTCGTTGGCGAGCACGGTGTTGCAAGTCGGGCACCAATTGACGGGGGCCTCTTTTCTGTAGGCGAGGCCGTGCTTGAAAAGCTGCAAAAACATCCACTGCGTCCACTTGTAGTAGTCGGGGAGGCAGGTCTTTATCTCGTGATCCCAATCGTAGGTGGCGCCTATGCGCTTTAATTGCTCCTCCATGGTGGCGATGTTTTTAAGCGTGCTGTCCTCGGGATGTATGCCCGTCTTTATCGCGTAATTTTCCGCGGGAAGACCGAATGCGTCAAACCCCATGGGCTGGAAAACTTCATAGCCCTGCATGCGCTTGAACCTTGCGAACGTGTCCGCCGGTCCGTAGTTGTACCAGTGCCCCGCGTGCAGCTTGGCGCCCGAAGGATAGGAAAACATCTCCAGACAATAATATTTTTTGTCCACTCTGTCCCGGTTGAAGCTGTACAGCTTTGTGTCCGCCCACTTCTTTTGCCACTTGCTTTCTATCCTTGAGAAGTCCATTTCAAGCCGCCTTTATAAAAGTCTTTTTATAATAGACAAGTTTAATACAAAATCTTACCTCAAGTCAAGAAAAACCTGCTTGAATAAGCGCCTTATTGCTGTTATAATTATTTTGTTGTACGACATAGGGAGGAATTATGAAAAAATCCGCGCTCATTTTGGCAGCCGTCCTTATCCTTACTCTTTCGCTTACGGTGGGACTAAGCGCCTGCAACCGCGTCGAGGAGGGCTTTATCCACGCGGACGGCAAGGTTCTTATTGACGGATACGGAAAGCCTATAGGACTTATGGGCACAAACCTCGGCGGGTGGCTTGTGCAGGAGAGCTATCTTGTGCCTACCGACGTGGGCGGCGAGTACGGCCAGATAGATATGATGATAGAGCTAGCAAACCAATTCGGCAAAGAGGACGCCTATCGGCTTATATCGGCATACGAGGACAATTGGATATCCGAGCAGGACTTTGCAAACATAAAAAATATGGGCTTCAACTGTGTGCGGCTGCCCTTCACATATCTTGATATTTACGACGCGATCCGCGAAAACGACGGGGTTTTCGAGCGCGTGCCCTATGCGGAGCTAAAGTTGCGCGACGACGCGTTTGACAGGCTTGACGAGGCGCTTGCATATTGCAAAAAGTACGGGCTTTATCTCATCCTCGACCTGCACGGAGCGGTCGGATCGCAAAACGGCAACGACCATTCGGGAGACATCGCCTTCCATAACGAGGGCGGGGTCATGTGGAGAGAGGACGAGATGGGCGAAGTCTGCCGCGCCAAGACAAAGGAGCTTTGGATAGAAGTCGCTAATCGCTATAAGGATGAGCGCGCCGTCGCGTTTTATGACCTGCTTAACGAGCCGGGGCTTAAGGACCAAAACGGCAACCAAAGCACAATGAACGCCCGCGTGCACGAGTATTTTGACGAGCTTTACAAGGCCATCCGCGAAGTGGACGAAAATCACGCGATCTGCATGGAATCCTGCTGGGAATCCTACGACCTGCCCTCCCCCGAAAAGTACGGTTGGAAGAACGTCATATATCAATTTCACCACTACAATTGGCCGGGCAACAAGCAGGCGAACAGAACCTTCCACAACCTGAAGAAAGCCACTCTCGGCAGGCTTGAAGTGCCCGTCTTCATCGGCGAATTCAACGTATGGGGAGACAGCAGTCCGGAGCGCGGAAAGGACTCCGAACAGACTGACGCGGACGCCTGGAAAGGCGTTATGGAGCTGTATGTCAACGAGGGCTGGCATTTTACCACCTGGAACTATAAATGCTGCGACGTCGGATCGAGCTGGGGGCTTATGAACCCCAAAGAGGCGGTCGCGCAGGCAAATTTCCGCACGGACTCGTTTGAGGACATCCTTGCAAAGTGGACCGCGACAAACTCCTCGGCGTATACGCCGAACAGCGCGCTTGTAAATTGCATAACGCCCTATCTTTCCTCCTTCAACGCCGCGAGGGAGGCGCGCGATATAGATTACGCCATACTTAAAAGCTGACCTGCCCGCCCCATTAAAAAGAGGCGAATAAATACGGCGGCGGCATGCAAAATAAGAGGAGTTATATCGCTTGTTATAATGCGCAAAGTGTGCTAAAATTAAAAATATAAAACAGAGGAAAATTCGCTATGTTCGTCACATTCGAAGGCAGCGAGGGCGTGGGAAAGTCCACGCAACTTCGGCTGCTTAAAACATATCTGGAGCAGACGGGACAGCCCGCAGTCTACATTCGCGAGCCGGGCAGTACGGAGATATCGGAGCAGATCCGCGCCGTCATCCTTGACAAAGCCAACTCCGCCATGGAGGATATGACGGAGGCTTTGTTGTACGCCGCAAGCCGCGCTCAGCTTGTGCGCGAGGTCATCCTGCCCGCGATAGACGAGGGTAAACTTATCATCTGCGACCGCTATATAGACAGCTCCGTCGCTTATCAGGGCTACGGAAGAGGTCTCGGCGCGCAGACAATAAAATACATCAACGCATACGCGATAGGAAATTGCATGCCCGACGTCACGGTGTTTTTGGATCTGCCGCCCAAAAAGAATTGGCGCGGGGACAGGCAGGACGACAGGATAGAGCAGCAATCCGACGAATTTTTCGAGCGCGTGTATAAGGGCTATCTTGCCGAAATCGAGCTTTCACCGTCACGTTTTGTATGCATAAAACCCGAATTTGACAAAAACGCCACTTCTCAAAAAATAATATCCGCTTTGAGGCAAAGGGGTGCCATAAGGTGAGCGAGCTGTTGTTTGAAAACGCCTTAAGAGGATCGCGGGCATACGCGCTTATGCGCTCGGACATAGAGCGGGGGCTTTCGCACGCGTACATGGTGATAAGCGCTGACGACGAGCTTACGGACAGCTTTTTCACGCTGTGCGGCATGACCCTGTTCTGCCAAAACGGGGACGCCTGCGGGGAGTGCGCGGAGTGCAGAAAGGTGTTGCACTCAAGCCACGCAGACATAATTCACGTAAACGTCGAGCGCTCGGACATAAAGCGCGACGACGTGATGGAACTTGTGGGGTCGGTAGCGGTGCGCGCGCTCGGCAAGAGGAAGATATACTTCATTCATCGCGCGGATCTTATGAACGCGGTCTCGCAAAACAAACTTCTCAAGACGCTTGAGGAGCCGCCCGAAAACGTCACGCTGTTTTTAGGCGTCGCAAACGAGCGAGCTATGCTTGCCACGGTCAGGTCGAGGACGCGCGCGATATATCTTGACAGTTTTGACGAGAGCGTCATATATGACGAACTTATACGCCTCGGCAAAGACGAAAAAGCCGCCGCCGTAGCCTCCGCCTGCTCGGACGGAATGCCCGGCCGCGCGCTGCTTATCGCGGACTCTCCGGAATATGTGAGCTACTATAACGGCGCCGTCGCCCTGCTTGAGGGTCTCAACAGAAGCTCGGACGTCGCGGACATGAGCGCAAGGGTGTGCGCCGTCAAGGATATAGACGAGTTTTTGAACGTATTGTCAATAATCATCCGCGATATGATAATCTTTAAGCACTCCCCCGAAAAGACCATGTCGGGGCAGCTTGGAGGCGGGCTGGAGGCGCTTTCGGCAAAATACGGCGAAAGAGCCCTTGCCGCGATACTGTTTGAGATCAACAACGTGAGGAAAAAACTTAAATTGAACGTCAATCTGCAAGCGAGCATAGACTCTCTTCTGTTTTCGATGTTGGAGGTAAAACATAAATGGCAATAATTGTCGGACTTAAATACAGGACTACCGCGAAGGTATATTATTTCGATCCTATCGGCATAGACTTTCAGCTTGACGAGGGCGCGATCGTCGAGACTCCGCGCGGCCTCGAATACGCGTCTGTGGTCATCCCCAACAAAGAGGTTGACGACAGCGAGATCGTCCCTCCCCTCAAGCCCGTCGTGCGCAAGGCGACCAAAGAGGACGACGCGCAGATGCGCAAAAACCTGCAAGACAAGGACGAAGCGCTTAAGATCACGCGTGCAAAAATTGCGGAGATGGAGATCCCCATGAAGCTGGTGGACGCGGAATATACTTTCGACCGCTCCAAACTTATCTTCTATTTCACCGCGGACGGCAGAGTGGATTTCAGAGAGCTTGTGCGCGCGCTTGCGTCCATCTTCAAGACCCGCATAGATTTGAGGCAGATATACGAGCGCGACGACATAAAAATGCGCGGCGCTCTTGCCCCTTGCGGCCGTCCCTGCTGCTGCACGACGCACCTGCCGGACTTTGAAAAAGTGTCCATAAAGATGGCGAAAGTGCAAGGACTGTCCCTCAATCCGCAAAAGATCAACGGCGTGTGCGGCAGACTTATGTGCTGTCTGAAGTACGAAAACGACTACTATTCGCAGACCTTCAAACTTATGCCCAAGGTCGGAAGCCGAGTGCAGACTCCGGACGGCGAGGGCAGCGTGGAATCAAACAACTTGCTGGAGCAGACCGCCCGCGTAAAAATTATGCTGAAAGACGGCAGTTTCGACGTGAAGACCTACCATATAGAGGACATGCACATCGGCGAAAGACAATCCGAAATAGACGACCTGCCCGACGACGACCCCGTCGAGGGCTGATTCCCTCTTTCCAAGCGATATCTTTACCCGAGCACTTATGATAGAGGTCAAAAATCTCACCAAAATATACAAAAGCCGGAAAAACGGCGAATGCGCGGCGCTTGACGGGATAAGTTTTTCTCTTCCCGACAAGGGCTTCGTTTTTGTCATAGGCAAGAGCGGAAGCGGCAAAACCACTCTCTTGTCCCTGCTTGGCGGCCTGGACACGATAACTTCGGGCGAGATAATAGAAAACGGCAGGCATATAGAAAACTTCGGCATAGGGGAGCAGGCATACTACCGCAACTCCGCGGTGGGATTTATCTTTCAGGACTTCCATCTCATCGACGATCTGACCATCTACGAAAACGTCTCGCTCGCTTTGGAGCTCGGCGGGGAATCGAACCGCGAAAAAGTGCTCGAGGCGCTTGCCGCCACCGACCTTGCGGAGCTTGAAAATCGTTATCCAAAGGAGCTTTCGGGCGGGCAAAAACAGCGCGTGGCGATTGCGCGTGCGCTTGTCAAGCAGCCCTCAATAATACTTGCGGACGAGCCGACGGGCAACCTGGACAGCAAGACTACGACGCAGATCCTCGGCATCTTAAAAGAGCTGTCAAAGGAAAAACTTGTCGTCATCGTGTCCCACAATCTGTCCGACGCGGAACACTACGCGGACGAGATAATCGAGCTTTCAAGCGGCAAGATCTTGCAACATGTGCGGCGCAACAAGGACTTTGACGAGAGCCTGCGCATAGAGGACGAAACCCTTGTCATCCCCTACGGCGAGAGGTTTACGGAGGAAAACTTGCAAGAGGTCAACGCCTCCCTGAAAAGCGGAAGCATAAACGAGATAAGACAGGACGGCGACAGATTTTTGCCCTACGAGGAGACGCGCCGCGAGACCCCCTCCCCCGCCCCGCTTGAAAAGAGGCGCCTGAAGGCAAAACCCATGGCGAAACTTGCGGGCAAGTTTGCAAAGCGAGGGCTTATCCGCACTTTTGTGTACGCCGTCATTTTCGCCGCTATCCTCACCGTGCTTGGGCTTTCTCAACTGATAATGAGTTTCAACGGCGGCGAAGTCGTCTCCGCCGAACTTAAAAAGCGGGGCATGAGCTGCCTGTCATTCATAAAGGACGTCAACGACGACTATGAGGTCACGGATACGGCGTGCGTTGTGAATGTAAACGACGACGACCTCGACAAATTTTATGCCGCGGGCTACGAAGGCAAGGCGTATCCGCTTGTAAACTACTCTCTTCATCTTACAAGCGACGATCTGCCGTTGAAGCAAAAACGGCTTCAGCTGCGTTCAAATCCTTATTCTCTCGGGGCAACGCTCGGCGTGCTGGTCACCGAAGAAAGCTTTGTGGAAAAGCAATTCGGCAAACTCGAATACGCTGCGCTTGCCGAAGATCAAAGGGACTGCGGGATTTTTATCACGGACTTTTTCGCGGACGCCTGTATTATAAACAGATCCGGCTATATCAAATCATATCAGGACCTTTTGGGCAAACATGCAAAATTCACAAACTACACTTACGGCTACATAAACGGCATAATCAAAACCGGATACAAAGAGCGATATGGTGATATTTTCGACAAATTGACAGACCCAAGCACATCAAAAGACGAACTCAAAGAGATCGCGCAAAGCGACCAAGGAATTGCGCTTTATGACGAAATAACTCAATTTTTGGGGGTCGCATATTCGTTTGAACAAAATTTTGCAACAGATCCCGAAAATACGAAGAATTTTGTTCCTTGCGGGAAAAGCACTTTTGAATACAACGGACAAACGATCGAGTTTGAGGAAGGCGACTACTTTGCGAGAGCAAACATGATAACCGCAATACCCCTCCGCGACAATGAGGTAGCTTTTGACTACGTCATATACAATCGACTGTTCGGCACAAATTACACCCCGCAAAATTTGAATCAATTCGTTCCGCACGAAGTGAAACTTTCATACTATCTTGCATGCGACAAAAATAGGTCGAACAAAAAGTTTGAGGCAACTCTGAAAGTCGTCGGACTTAACAACGCCGACAGATCGAAAATCAACCTGCCGGACAATGTTTTTGAACAACTTGTGCAATTTGACAGAATCGTCTGCGGCTACTACTTTGACAACGACGAGCAGGCGGATCTTGTTTTCAACACGGCCACCAAAAACGGATTTATCCCCAACTCCGCGATAGGCGGCTCCATCACGACCATGACAAAGGCCGTGAGCGTGTTCAGCAAGTTTTTCAACCTCATTTTCGTGGTGCTTTGCGTCGCGCTGCTCCTCCTGATGATGCAATTCGAGCTTAAAAACATCAAGGACAGAATGAAGGATATCGGCGTTTTGAAGGCGCTCGGCGCACAAAACGGCAACCTCATCGCCATATTCGGCCTGCAAGTGCTGATCGCAAGCCTCGCGATGATAGCGCTGTACATCGCCGCGTCCTTTGTGTTTATCGGCCTCGCAAACGATTTGCTTGTGCTGTCTCTCACCGAGCTGTCCAAAAACGTCCTCGTCTTCGACATGACCTTCCTTGCCGTCAAGTGGAAGTATGTCCTCCTCAATTGCCTGCTTGCGCTCGCCATCCTCGTCGTCTCCTTCCTCGCCCCAATGCTGCGCTTGAGGCGGATAAAGCCTACTAATGTCATCAAAGCCAAAGAATAAAAAACCGTCTGTACGGGATGAAGAGCGCGAAAGTGCCCCTCGGATGAATGGCCTAATGTACACATAGTACATGACCGGGCAGCCGAGGGGTACTGACAAAGCTATTCGCCCGTACAGACGGTTTTTAACGTATTCTACCTTTGATGAGTGACAGCATAATGTAAACTCTGTCCGGGCTTTCTTATACACGGACGTCAGCCTTGTCTGAGCTGTACCGCGGAGCGAAGCGGTTTTACGCTAAGTACGCAGTGAGGGCGGATCTGTACCCCATAAAACTCGCTACGCTCCTTTCTATGGGGACCCCCGATCCATTACCCCACAAAATCGCTACGCAATTTTGCGGGGACCCCCATAGCCTTCTATCCAACGCTATCGAAGGGGTAGGCCCAAAATGGATAATTAGAAGATTGTCTGAGTGTAGCCCTTATCCCTACGTAAATATTTGTCTGTGCTTAACGTAACGTCTTGTCCGAGTGTAGGCCTCGCCCTTCTATCGCACAAGTGTAGAGGACATACATTCATTTAGGGGGAGGCTCCGCACTTTGTGCGGTGGTGGGGGTCCCGTAAAAACACTTTATTCAAAGTCTTATCCGCTTAAAAACAGCGGGCGACAGCCCGCAAACCCAAGCACAAAAAATAGCGAGCCATGAGCATTTTTGACCTCGAAGGCTTTTCCCCGGTAAATGCGAATTGTGAAGCGGTCATTCCCTTTATTATTAACGCAACGTTTGTCCGAGAGTAATTGGGGTCCCCG
>CANQCC010000014.1 GCA_947589635.1 uncultured Clostridia bacterium
CGCGGAGCTCTTGATACTGCAGGCGTTGCAAAGCGCGGGCAGGCAAGGTCCAAGTATGGCGCGAAGCGTCCCAAAAAATAATTTTCGAATGTTATCTAAAAATCTTTAGGAGGTAATTTATGCCAAGAAGAAGCGATGTGCCCAAGAGAGACGTTCTGCCCGATCCCGTATATGGCAGCAAGGTCGTCACAAAACTTATCAATCAGGTTATGCTTGACGGCAAAAAGGGAACGGCGCAAGCGATCGTCTACGGGGCTTTCGATATTGCATCAGCAAAGTTGGGTCAAAGCCCGATGGATATATTCAACAAAGCGCTTGAAAACGCAATGCCAATGCTTGAAGTCAAAGCAAGGCGCGTAGGCGGCTCCACATATCAGGTTCCTATGGAGATCCGTCCCGAACGCAGACAGACTCTCGCCATAAGATGGCTGGTGTCCTTTGCGAGGAAGAGGGGCGAAAAGACCATGGACGCAAGACTTGCGGGCGAGCTTATGGACGCTTTCAACATGACGGGTGGCGCAGTGAGAAGAAAAGAAGAGATGCACCGCGCGGCAGAGGCCAACAAAGCGTTTGCGCACTACAGGTGGTAAACTATGGCAAGAAAGTATGCTCTTGAGAAGGTGCGTAATATCGGCATCATGGCACACATCGACGCCGGCAAAACCACCACTACCGAGCGAATCTTATATTACACGGGCGTCAATCATAAGCTTGGAGAAACTCACGATGGATCCGCTACCATGGACTATATGGAGCAGGAGCGCGAAAGAGGCATCACTATAACCTCTGCCGCAACCACCGCCATATGGAAAGAGCATCAGATCAACATCATCGACACCCCCGGCCACGTCGATTTTACCGTCGAGGTCGAAAGAAGCCTCAGAGTGCTTGACGGAGCCGTCGCGGTATTCTGCGCGAAGGGCGGCGTGGAGCCTCAGTCCGAAAACGTGTGGCGTCAGGCGGACACGTACAAAGTCCCCAGAATAGCCTTCGTCAACAAGATGGACATCAACGGCGCAAACTTTTTCGGCGCCGTGGAGATGATGAAGGAGAGGCTGGGCGCAAACGCGGTCCCCATCGCGCTCCCCATCGGCAAAGAGAGCGACTTCGAGGGCGTGATAAGCCTTATCGACATGCAGGCGTACTATTACGACCAGGCGGATAAGGGCGTGACGTTCGTCAAAAAGCCCATCCCCGAAGCGTATGTCGCCGAGGCGCGCGAATACAGAATGAAGTTGCTTGAGGCGGCGGCGGACTTCGATGAGGACATCTTTGAAAAACTCATCGCCGAAGACTACGACAGCGTCGACGAAAAGCAGCTTAAGGCGGCCATCAGAAAGGGCACGATAGAGATGAAATTGAATCCCGTGCTCTGCGGAAGTTCCTACAAAAACACGGGCGTACAGCTCATGTTGGACGCGGTGGTCGACTATCTGCCGGCGCCTACGGACGTGGCGAGCATAGAGGGCATAAACCCCAAGACGGAGCAGCCCGAACTTCGCCACCCCGGCGAGAACGAGCCCTTCAGCGCGCTGGTGTTCAAAATATTGACGGATGAGTTTGTCGGCAAGCTGTCATTTGTCAGGATATATTCCGGCACCGTAAAGGTGGGCAGCGTCGTCTACAACACCGTCAAGGGCGAAAACGAGCGCATAAGCCGCCTGCTCAGGATGAACGCGGACAACCGTGAGGACATCGAGGAGGCGTACGCGGGCGACATCGTCGCGATAATCGGCCTCAAAAAGAGCACGACGGGCGACACACTGTCGGACAAGTCAAGGCAGATCGTGCTTGAAAACATGGTCTTCCCGGACCCGGTCATCAAGGTCGCGATAGAACCCAAGTCCAAGGCCTCGCAGGAGAGGATGGCGACCGCCATTCAAAAACTGCAGGAAGAGGACCCCACCTTCAAGGCGTACACGGATAAGGAGACGGGGCAAACCATAATCGCCGGCATGGGCGAGCTTCACCTCGACATCATCGTCGACAGAATGATGCGCGAATTCAAGGTCGAGGCCAACATAGGCAAGCCGCAGGTCAGCTATCGCGAGACAATCACCAAACCCGTAAGAAACGTCGAAGGCAAATTTGTGCGTCAATCTGGCGGCCATGGGCAATACGGCAGGATAATCATCGATCTGGAGCCGTATCCCGAAGGCGGCATGGAGGTTGAAAACGTCATCGTCGGCGGCGCGGTCTCAAAGGAGTTCGCGGCGGCGGCGTGGGAAGGCATCAAGGAGGCGGCGCAAAGCGGTCCCATCGCGGGCTATGAGTGCGTGGACTTCAAGGTGATCTTAAAAGACGGCAGCATGCACGAAGTGGACAGCTCCGAGATGGCGTTCAAGATCGCGGGATCCCTCGCTTTCAAAGAGGCGGCGGCAATGGCGGCGCCTACGCTGTTGGAGCCGATAATGAAGGTGGAAGTCATCACGCCGGACGACTATCTGGGCGACGTGATGGGAAATCTTACGACGAGGCGCGGGCAGGTCAGAGGTATCGAGACGCGCTCGGGCGCGCAAGCCGTGGACGCGGACGTCCCGCTTTCGGAGATGTTTGGGTATGCGACAAGTTTGCGCAGCATAACGCAGGGCAGAGCAAGCTTCACAATGTTGTTCGACCACTACGACGTGGTGCCCAAATCGGTTGCCGAAAAACTTATCGGCAAAAAATAATGTCCGATCGACGCTTATTATATTGTAATTATATATAATAAACGTCTTTAGGAAATATATCAAAAAAAGCCAAAAAAATCTATTGGAGGAATTCTTATGGCAAAAGCGAAATTTGAAAGAACAAAGCCGCACGTTAACATCGGTACTATCGGCCACGTTGACCACGGCAAGACCACGCTCACCGCTGCTATCACCATGTACAGCGCGCATCAGGGCAAGGCTCAAGTCATGAAGTATGACGAAATCGACAAGGCGCCCGAAGAGAAAGCAAGAGGCATCACGATCAACACCGCGCACGTCGAGTACGAGACAGACAAGCGTCACTATGCGCACGTTGACTGCCCCGGCCACGCCGACTATGTCAAGAACATGATCACCGGCGCAGCGCAGATGGACGGCGCGATCCTCGTCGTCGCAGCTTCCGACGGACCCATGCCTCAGACCCGTGAGCACATCCTGCTTGCACGTCAGGTTGGCGTTCCCTACATCCTCGTCTACCTCAACAAGTGCGACCAGGTCGACGACGAAGAGCTGCTTGAGCTTGTCGAGATGGAAGTTCGCGAACTCCTCACCGAGTACGGCTTCCCCGGAGACGACACCCCCATCATCCGCGGTTCCGCTCTCAACGCGATGAACGCAGGTCTTGCGGGCAAGTGGGACGATCCCGCTCTCAACTCCATCAAGGAGCTGCTTGACGCAGTTGACAGCTACATTCCCGATCCTCAGCGCGACACCGACAAGCCCTTCCTTATGCCTGTTGAAGACGTGTTCACGATCACCGGCCGCGGCACCGTGGCAACCGGCAGAGTTGAGCGCGGTATGCTCAAGATGGGCGACAAGGTCGAAATCGTCGGCCTCAGCACCGAGAAGAAAGAGACGACGGTCACCGGTATCGAAATGTTCCGCAAACTGCTTGACTATGCAGAGGGCGGCGACAACATCGGCGCACTGCTCCGTGGCATCCAGAGAAACGAGATCGAGCGCGGCCAGGTGCTTGCAAAGCCCGGCACGATCCATCCTCACACCCACTTCACGTCTCAGGTTTACGTCCTGACCAAGGAAGAGGGCGGCCGCCACACCCCGTTCTTCGACGGATATCGTCCTCAGTTCTACTTCAGGACCACGGACGTCACGGGTTCCATCAAGCTGCCTCAGGGCGTTGAAATGGTCATGCCCGGCGACCACATCGACATGGAGATCACCCTTATCACCCCGATCGCTATCGAGGAAGGACTGCGCTTCGCTATCCGCGAGGGCGGCAGAACGGTCGGCTCCGGCGTCGTTGCCAAGATTATCGAATAAGCTTGTTCTTTCAATTATATAGACTATACTCTGCACGGCAGAAAACATCTGCCGTGCGGAGCGTCTCGTATTGATTGAGCAAAAGGAGGACAGTATGGCTCAGAAAGGAGCAAGAGTCAAGATTGTACTCGCCTGCACGGAGTGCAAACAGCGCAATTACAATCTGTCGAAAAACAAGCAGAAGCATCCTGATAGGATAGAGCTTAAAAAGTATTGCAGATTCTGCAAAAAGCATACCCTGCACAGAGAAACAAAGTAAGCAAATTTTAGGAAGGTGTTATTATGGCAAAGAAAAAGCCTGAAACCGATACCTCGACCGTTACGACTCAGCCCGCAGCTCAGCCCGAGACTACGACTCAACCCCAGAAGGCGGCTGTCAACGTAGACTCCGAGAAAGCGGCGCCCAAAGCCAAAAAGAACGCGAAAAAGACCTCCGACAAGCCCAACATCTTCAAGAGGATGTGGAAGGGCATAAAGGGTATTTTTTCCGAACTTAAAAAGGTCACGTGGCCAAAGGGAAAGGAAGTCGGCTCCAACACGGCAGTTGTGCTTGTCGTCGTGGTGCTGTTCTTTGTGGTTCTCTTTATAATAGACTATGTGCTTACGGGATTGCTTGGAGTGATAACGACGGATACGCACACGTGGACGCATCTTTGGAACTAAGGAGGCTGTATGGCAAATCAAGATCAGACCAAAGAACAGCCGAAGTGGTATGTGATCCATACGTATTCGGGATATGAGACCGCTGTTGAAAAAGACCTGAAAAACATGGTCGACAACAACGACCTTCACGACTACATCTTCGACATCAAAGTCCCCGTTGAGGACGACATCGTCGAAAGAAACGGCAAGAAGAAGGTCATACAGCGCAAGAAATTTCCAAGCTATGCCTTTATCAAGATGATCTACACCAACCACATCTGGTTTATGGTGACGAGGACGCGCGGCGTGACAAGTTTCGTCGGTTCCGCAGGTCGTCCCATCCCGTTGACGGATGAGGAGATAAGGCGCATAGGGCTGGAGCAGATCTCCATAGAGGACTTCGACATCAAACCCGGCGATAACGTCAAAGTTATCAACGGCGCTCTCGAAGGCTTCATAGGCGTTGTGGATTCCATCAACGTCGAGCAACAAAAGGTCAAGGTTATCGTCGCATTGTTCGGTCGCGAGACCCCCGTGGATCTGGACTTTGCGCAAGTTGAAAAACTCTGAGAGGAGTTGTCGCGGATCATTCCGCAGGGGTTTTACCCCAAAGCGCTTATGCGCGTCAAGTGGGAGGCGGCAAATCTTTAATACCGTCGAAGGACCACATTAGTCAGGAGGATATATGGCTAAGAAAATCACAGCAGTTGTAAAATTGCAATTGCCCGCAGGCAAAGCGACCCCGGGACCTCCCGTCGGTTCTACGCTTGGACCTCACGGCATCAACATTTTGGGTTTCACTAAGGAGTTCAACGAAAAGACAAGCAAGGACGCAGGTCTGATAATCCCCGTCATCATCACGATTTATCAGGATCACTCCTTCACGTTTGTGCTCAAGACTCCTCCGGCGCCCGTACTCATCAAGAAGGCGGTCGGCATAGAGAGCGGTTCTGCAGTTCCCAACAAGACTAAGGTGGCAAAGCTCACCAAGGATCAATTGAGAGCTATTGCGGAGCAAAAAATGCCTGACCTCAACGCTGCCAACATAGACACCGCTATGAGTATGATCGCGGGCACGGCGCGCTCAATGGGCGTCACCGTCGAAGAATAAGGAGGACAGCTATGAAACACGGAAAAAATTATATTGATTCGAAAAAGCTCATCGACAAGACAAAGCAGTACGAGGGCCCCGAGGCGATAGCGCTCGCAGTCCAGACGGCAAAGTCCAAATTCGATGAAACGATAGAGCTTCACGTCAAGTTGGGTATCGATCCCCGCCACGCAGACCAGCAGGTCAGAGGCGTCGTCGTCCTTCCCAACGGCACAGGTAAGACGGTGCGCGTGCTTGCCATCTGCAAGGGCGCAAAGGCGGACGAGGCTCAGGCCGCAGGCGCGGATTATGTCGGCGGCGACGAGATGGTGCAAAAGATCCAGCAAGAAAATTGGTTTGACTATGACGTTATTGTCACGACTCCCGACATGATGGGCGTTGTTGGACGTCTTGGCAAACTGCTCGGACCTAAGGGCCTCATGCCTAACCCCAAGTCTGGCACGGTCACGATGGATATCACTCGCGCAATACACGACATCAAAGCCGGTAAAGTCGAGTACAGAGTGGACAAGCAGGCCATCTGCCACGTTCCCTTCGGAAAGGCGTCCTTCGGCGTTGAAAAGCTCACCGAGAACTACAACACCATCATGGACGCGTTGCTCAAGGCGAAGCCGGCGGCGGCAAAGGGCGTGTATTTCCGCTCCATCTACATTGCGTCGACGATGGGCCCCGGCATCAAGGTGGTCTACAAGGTCAATGCGTAACAAATTGGCGACGGATCTCGATTTTCTTGCAAAATCGTTTGACAAAGCCGATCGATTTTAGTATCATTATAGTCCGAAAGTGTTTAGCGTACCTGAGACAGCAAGTGGCATTATGCCGTAAACGAAAGTGCTTGCCGAGGACAAAAGCATTTATACTTGAAGTATTTTGCGTCGTCCTCGCTCGGGTCGACGCAAATTTTAATATGAACAGGAGGTTAAGATGAATCAGCAAGTCCTCGAAGCCAAAAAGCAACAGGTCGCCGAGATCAAGGACAAGATCCAAAATGCTAAGGGCATTGTCCTGCTTGACTATATGGGTCTGACCGTTGCTCAGGATACGGCTTTCCGCAAGGAGCTTCGCGATAACGGCATCGACTACGCCGTTTTGAAGAACAGACTTGTCAAGATCGCGTTCAACGACCTTGGATACACTCAGTTTGACGAAGCGCTTAACGGACCTACGGCCGTGGCATTCTCCGCTCAGGACGAAGTCGCCCCCGCAAAATTCATTTTGAAGAACATCAAAGCTCTCAACAAGATGAAGATCAAGTGCGGCATGGTCGACAAAGCCTATGTGGATGAAAACGGAGTGAAGCAATTGGCGGACGTCCCGTCAAAGGACATCTTGCTTGCGCGCTTGGTCGGCAGCATCGCGTCGCCCATCAGCAAACTTGCAATTTGCCTGAACAAGATTGCGGAACAAAAGGCAGAGCAAGCCTAAAAGTTGCTTAAACGGCAAAGCCGAAAAATAAAAAATAATAAAAACGGAGAATACAAAAATGATCGATATTGAAAAATTTATCGCAGAAATCGAGCAACTTACAGTGCTTGAACTCAACCAAGTCGTCAAAGCACTCGAAGAGAAATTCGGCGTGAGCGCAGCGGCTCCCGTCGCAGTCGCAGGCGGCGCAGCTCAGGCTGCAGCAGCTCCCGCAGAGGAAGAGAAGACCGAGTTTGACGTCGTCCTCAAGGACGTCGGCGCAAGCAAAGTCCCCGTCATCAAGGTCGTCAGAGAGGCAACGGGCCTTGGTCTTGTGGACGCAAAGAAACTTGTCGACGAAGCCCCCAAGACCATCAAGGAAGGTCTCCCCAAGGAAGAGGCGGAAGCTCTCGTCGCCAAATTCAAAGAGGTCGGCGCAACTGCGGAACTCAAGTAATTTCACAAACATCGCAAAGGGCCATGGCAATTTTGCCGTGGCTCTTTTGTTTTTCGGATAGAATTTTTAAGAGGCAGGAAAATTTTTTTGAATCGGGTATTGACATTTTATAGGCATGTGTTAAAATAATAACGATAATCAATATCAATAAGTTATGAAAAGAAACACTGTACAAAAAGACCTCATAAAAAAGATCGTGCTGGCCTCGTGCGAGCATCCTACGGCGGAGGGGGTGTATGCCTCTGCGCGTGAGGTTTTGCCCAACATAAGTCTCGGCACGGTGTATCGCGTGTTGCACGAGCTTGTCGAGGCGGGGGACATCATCGAGGTGCCCGTCAGCGGGCGGCCGTCCCGATTTGACAAGACCACGGGCGCGCACGCTCACTTTGTGTGCAAGAAGTGCGGCGAGGTGCGCGACGTAGCTTTAAACGTCGCGGGAGTTATGGCGGCGGCGGACGCGGGCGAGAGCGTTATCGAGGACGTCGACATAGTCTTTGAGGGTGTGTGCGAAAATTGTAACGGAAAACATGACGCTATTGCGTAAATAAATAAAAAAGGAGAGTATCATTATGGCAAAATATGTATGTCCCGTTTGCGGCTATGTTTACGAGGGTGAAAATCCTCCCGCGGTCTGCCCCCTCTGCAGGGCCAAACTTGTAAAAGAGGAAGTGGGTCAAATCAGCTGGGCTGCCGAGCACGTCATCGGCGTAGGCAAGAAAGGGTCTATCCCGCAGGATATATACGATGGGCTTAAGGCCAACTTCGAGGGCGAGTGCACCGAGGTCGGAATGTATCTTGCAATGGCAAGGGCCGCGCACCGCGAGGGCTATCCCGAGATAGGGCTCTATAGGGAAAAGGCCGCATGGGAAGAGGCGGAGCACGCCGCAAAATTCTGCGAACTGCTTGGAGAGCTTGTCTCGCCGTCCACTAAGGAAAACCTCGAGGCGAGAGTCGCCGCCGAAAACGGCGCCACCGCCGGCAAGACTACGCTTGCAAAACGCGCTAAGGAAGAGGGGCTTGACGCCATCCACGACACCGTGCACGAGATGGCTCGCGACGAGGCGAGACATGGCAAGGCGCTTGCGGGATTGCTTGCGCGCTACTTCAAATAATAAGCCTGTCAGGGTACGGCTTTCCGCTTCGGCGGGGAGCCGTATTTTTATTATCCGCTTTCATTTTTGGCGCATATTATGATATTCGCATAAAATCGGGGCGAAAAAAGGCAAAAATTGCCTCTTGCGTGCACGCATACTGTATGATAGAATATATGTAAATTATTGAACTATCTGGTGATATTATGAAAAAGACTTTGCCGATTTTGATAGTTTTAACGCTTCTTTTAAGCGCGGCGCTTACTCTTGCCGCCTGCAACTCCTCTCACGAGCACAGATTTACCGCCTGGGAAGTCACCGAGGCAGCCACCTGCTCCGCCGAGGGCGTGAAGACGCGCACTTGCAAGGATTGCGGCGAAGTGGAGACCGGAGTCGTCGAAAAACTTGCGCATACTCCCCTCACCGAGGGCGCAGTCCCAGCCACTTGCACCGAGGCGGGTCAAAGCGGCACGGTCAAATGCGAAGTCTGCGGCGTAAAGATCTCCGACAGCGTAGTCATCCCCGCGCTTGGCCATGCGATGAGCGAGAACTTCGAGCACGGGATAGAGAATACCGAAGCGGAACAGAAAAGGCATTATCATTTCAAATATTGCACGCGCGACGGCTGCGGCCACGTGGACAGGACTTATTGCGAGCTTGTCGAAACAACCGTCGCCGCGACTTGCGACGAGGACGGCTTCAAAAAGCTTGAGTGCGGCGTGTGCCACGGGGGAGAGGTGCTCGAGGTCTACGAAAAACTTGGGCATGCCTGGGGCGAATACACCTATAACCCCGCCACCGGAACGCACAGGCGCGTATGCGGGAACGACTCCCGTCACGTCGATCAGGGGCGCTGCGCTTTCGTAGACAAGGACTTTGTGGACGCCACCTGCACAGAGGCTGGCTATACCGTGCGCGAGTGCACGTATTGCCACGGCACCAAGGATGTCCCCTCCGCGGAGCATCCCGCAAAGGGGCACGACTACGGCGATTGGGTGGTGGATAAGCAGGCTACCTGCGCCGCCGCCGGCAGCCAACATAAGGATTGCAAAAATTGCGACGACGTCGTCACGGAAGAAATCAAACAAAGAGATCATATATGGAGCGAGCCGAGCCTTTACAAGGCTGCGACCTGCACCGAAGTTGGGGAAAAGAGAAGCGAATGCCGCTATGACGACTGCGACGAAGTGAAATCTGAAGAAATTGAGATGTTGCCACACGACTATGATGCGTGGGAGGTGGAAACAGACTCCACTTGCACAAGCGAAGGCGTACAGAGGAGGAAGTGTAAAGGTAAAGATTGCAATCATGAAGAAGAGGGCGTCGTCGCCATGAAGGAGCATGAAAAGCAGATCATCCCCAAAGTGGATCCGAAATGCGAGGAGGACGGCTCCACGGAAGGCGAAGAGTGCAAAAATTGCCACACCATTCTTAAAGCGCCCACGCGGGTTCCCGCCACGGGGCACAACTATAACGGGGCGGAATATCACACGATACAGGGCGAGAGAAGGCACTACCGTCTATGTCAAAATAAAGACTGCGATCATCGCGACGAGGAGGGCTGCGACCCAAGAGTGGAGCGCCACGAAGCCACCTGCGTTGACGCGGGCTATACCGAATACATCTGCCGCGATTGCAGCGACAGCTATCGGGACGGCGAGACTCCCGCAAAGGGGCACAGCATGTCCTCGCCCACTCCCGTCTATATGGAGGAGAACGGCGCGGATCACGTCCATAAGCACGTGCAAGTCTGCTTGCGCGCGGGCTGCGGGCATAGCGTGGAGAGCGAATGCTCAATGTCGGAAGCGGGAGAGATGGAGCCCACCTGCACAAAGGCGGGCTATACCAAGATGGTCTGCTCCGAGTGCGGCAGCGTGCACGAAAACGTGACGAGCGACGCGCTTGGGCACACCTACAGATATTCCTACATTCTCAACACATATCCCTACATGCACACCGCGAGATGTCAGCGCTGCAACTATAAGTATAACGAATATTGCGCCATGACCTACGTGGAGAACAAGCCCACTTGCACCACCATTGGCGAGACGCGCGGCACTTGCGAGCATTGCTACCACAGCGTGCGCAGAGGCAACTATGTCAGCGCGCTCGGGCACAACTATGGGCCATGGACGTACGACGGCGATATGTCCGAAAACCACACTCACTACCGCGAATGCCTGAGGGACGGCTGCACTGCGGAGACCGAAGGACACGTGCAGAGAGGCGAATGTCACATCGTCACTACCGAGACTCTGCCCACCTGCGAGGCGGCGGGCGGAAAAGTCACCGCTTGCGACGTCTGCCTTACAAGCATAAGCGAAAGCAGCGTGGAAGCGCTCGGGCACAAATACGGCGCCTGGAAAATCGACGACAAAAAGGGAGAGCATTACCACCTCTGCAACACTTGCGGCGCGGAGGAAAGATACGCGCACGAAAAGATAGTCGACACATACGACGCGACCTGCACGGACTATGCCAAGACCGTCACGACTTGCCGCGTCTGCGATTATAGCCTTGTGGAGGAGGACAGATCCAACCCGATCAATGGGCACAACTATCAAGTGGACGTTTCCGACGAGCATCAGCATGTCGCGAGATGCCTCAATTGCAACGAGCAACACAGCGGCGCGCACGACTATTCGGTGAGCAACCTGTGCTCCTATTGCCAATACGACGGGTTGACCTATGTCAAGATGGGCGCGCACTACATCGTGAAGTCCGACGACAACATCATATCCTTCAGGCCCAAGAAGATAATCATCCCCGCATACCACAGCGAGTACGGCAGCGACGAAAGTCTGCCCGTCAGGGAGATCGCGCGTAACGCTTTCCAAAACAACAGATATATCGAGGAAGTCGTGCTTCCCGTCACGCTTGAGGTAATAAACGACAGCGCCTTTATGAGTTGTACGGGAATAAAATCCGTGTCAATAGAGGGAGACGAGACGGGTGCGCTTCACACGATCGGCGCGTACGCGTTTACAAAGTGCGAATCGCTTGTCGCCTTCGAGGCGCCAACCACGCTTGAGACCATAGGCGCGGGCGCGTTTGAAAACTGCCTCAAGCTGGTGGACATAAAGATCCACGACGACGTAAAATCCATAGGCGCGGGCGCGTTTTCCAACACCGCGTATCTCAATATCGACGCCAATTGGACGGGCAACGTGCTGTACATCGGCAAGCACCTCATCAAGGGCAGAGCGACCGTGGTCGACGACAAGTTGGTCACCGACGTCGAAGTGCGCGACGGCACCGTGTCCATAAACTCGAGCGCGTTCCTTAATATGGATATAACCTCGATAGTGCTTCCCGACAGTCTCAAGATAATCGAGTCGCGTGCGTTTGAAGGCTGCACCCACCTCAGCAAAGTGGAATTCAAAGGCGACATGCAGGCTTGGTTCGAAATCGAATTCAAGGACGAGCTTGCCTCTCCGCTGTACTACGACGCGGCGCTGCACATCGACGCGGCGCACGACAGGATAGTCATTCCGACGGGCGTGACGCGCATCCCAGTGGGCACCTTCCGCGGTACCGAGATAACCGAGGTTATCATCCCCGATACCGTCACCTATATTGGCGCCGACGCGTTTGAGGATTGCGCGCTGCTTGCAAAGATACAGATCCCGACGTCGGTCACCTATATCGGCAGGGACGCCTTCAAAAACTGCCTCTACTTCAACACTCCCGACAATTGGGAGAATGGCAACGCGCTGTATATCGATACGCACCTCATCGCCACCAAAGCGGAGGCAATCGGCACGGAATTCGTCGTGAAAGAGGGCACAACCACCATCGGCATTGAGGCCTTCAAAGATTGCGTCAACTTAACCAAGGTCACCATCGCCGCCGACGTATTGCGCATTGGCGAAGGCGCGTTCAGCGGCTGCGCCGCGCTTACCGACGTAGTCTTCCTCAACCTCACCGACGGATGGCTTGGCTCCGGGCGCGTCATGCGCTTCGTAGACCCCGCAAGCCTTGCGGACCCGAAAGGCGCGAGGGCGCAGTTTGACACTTATTATGGCGAATGGAAGCGCCTGCAAAACCGCGCCTAAGTCCGACGATTCGCCTTCATCGACAAACAAAACAAAGCAAAAGGGAGATAGCGCCATACAAGCGCTATCTCCCTTTCGGATAAAGGGGAAAAGAATGGAAACAAGCAATGTAAATACGGCTCTGTACAGCCGTTATATATATCCAAGCAAATATCAAGCTAACAAGGACGTTTAACAGTCGTTATGCCCAACCCAATACATACTGTAGCAGCCTGCATCAAGTGGGGTTAAGCGGATTCAAGCAACAGCTTATCTGCTATCAGGGCTATGAACTCGCCGTTGGTGGGCTTCTCGTTGGGAGAGTATATCTTTATGCCGAAGATAGTGTTTATGTTTTCTATCTTTCCTCTGTTCCACGCCACCTCTATGGCGTGGCGTATGGCTCTCTCCACCTTGGAAGCGGAGGTATTGTATCTCTCGGCTATGGAGGGGTATAACCTCTTGGTTATGGAGTTTATTATATCCGGCGAGTCTATGGTCATCTTAATAGCCTCGCGCAGGAATTGGTATCCCTTTATGTGCGCGGGGATCCCAACGGATATGAACAGGTTGGATATCTTCTCGTCCAGAGAGCGGTTGCGCTTGGGAGAAGAGGGTTTAGAGGCGGGAGCGGGAGAGGAGAGCTCGGTTATGGTCTTATACGCAAGAGAGAAATCGAAGGGTTTGGCAAGGAAATAGCTCGCGCCGTATTGCATGGCCTTTTGTACAAAGCCGTCTGTGGCAAGCTGGGACATCATGATGACGATGGGACGTTTGCCTTCGAGGGCGGAGAGGACTCCGAAGCCGTCCAGCTCGGGCATGACAATGTCCAGAAGAAGGAAGTCCGGGTCATAGGCGCGGACAAGTTGCAGGGCTTGCGTACCGTTGGAGGCAACGCCCAAGACGTCCATATCGTCTTTAGAGGAGAAGAAGTCTTTGAGGCTTGCCTGGAGAGAGAGGTTATCGTCTGCGATAACAATTGATTTTTTCATAAAGTACCTCCGGATTCAAGACAATAATAGCACGGATATGACAAATGCCCGCGAGGAAAAAAGCGCGCAAAATGCCGAATAAGCGCTAATATGAGATGAAGATGTTTAATTGGGATAGATCTCAATTGGGTTATAAATATTTTAAGACATAAATTCATAAAAAACAAACGAAAAATACAAGAAAATTTTCCGCCTCAAGATATGGCATATCCCCTCAAATCCAAACACAAGATGTGGCATGGGAAGGAATTTATTTATTTGGGACGGAAAAATAATTTTACAATTTTTTTTACTGTTTTACAAAACCTTACAACATTTTAACGATATTGCGCGGCAAGGCGAATTTTTGCGCTTGCTTGCGACTTTTGGATATTGACGGAAGACGGCTTATATTGATATAATATCCTATATAAACAAATTATAAATAAAGAGAGGATGATTATGAAGAGAAACGGCATGTGCCCCATTTGCTATCTCAAGCGCATTTTTGTCAAGAGCAGACCCTCCAGCGTGAAGCCCTCGTACGAAGACTATCAAAACGGCGTGGCGGCGACTCCGCCCATGGGATGGTCAAGTTGGAACACTTTCCGCAACCGCATAAACGAGGACATGATATACGAGATGGCGCTCGCTCTCAAGCAGCAAGGGCTTGACGAGGCGGGATACAGATATATCAACCTCGACGACAATTGGCAGTCTTCCGAGCGCGACGACGAGGGCAATCTGATAGGGGACAGGGAGACCTTCCCAAGCGGTATCCCCGCGCTGACAGACAAGATAAACGCCTTGGGGCTTAAACTTGGCGCGTACACTTCAAACGGCACGCTTACCTGCGAGGACCTGCCCGCGAGCCTCGGCAGGGAGAGGCAGGACGCCTATACCCTCGCGCAGTGGGGGATAGAATATTTCAAGTATGACTTCTGCCACAATTTGCGCATATCCTCTTATGCGCCGCTTATTTACAGCATAAGCATATCGCGCGGCGGCAAGTCCACGGAATATACCGTGCAGAACGCAAGACTTAGCGGGCTTGCGAGATATATGACGGACAAAAAGCTGCCAAACGGAAGGTATGCGTCCGGGTTGGACAAGCGCTATGGCACACTGTCTTATGACAATATAGAGGTTGAAGAGGACGGCGAGTACGTGCTTACAATCAACATCAAAAAACATGGGCAATATGAAAAATATCTCATCGCGAACGTAAACGGCAAGGAGTACGAGATATTCTTCCCGCCGCAAAAGCACCACAACGTTACGGGCAGATTCCAGACGGTAGTGACCCTCAAGGCGGGCAAGAACTCGGTGGAGCTTTACAACCCCATAACCTCGGGCGCGGACAGCGAGATGTATCAATATCGCCGCATGGGCATGGCGCTTAAGGAAGGCGCCGAGCGCGTCGCGAAGGAGCGCGGCGAAAGCGTAAAACCCATTCTGTTTTCCATATGCGAGTGGGGCTTTGGCAAACCGTACAATTGGGGCGCAAAGGCGGGCAATCAGTGGCGCACTACGCCGGACATCCGCCCGTGGTGGTGGTGGATCAAGATGATCTATAACCACAACGTCAAGCTGTATAAGTATTCGGGCGTAGGGCATTACAACGACCCCGACATGCTTGAGGTGGGCAACGGGAAGCTGAGCTACAACCAGAACGTATCCCACTTTTCGCTGTGGTGCATGATGAACGCGCCCCTGATCCTCGGCAACGACCTGCGCACTATGAGCGAGCAGGTCAAGGCCATAGTCACAAATAAAAACCTTATCGCGATAAATCAGGATCCTCTTTGCAAGCAGGCAAAACGCGTCAAGAAAGGGGGAGTGGACGCGCTTGCAAGACCGCTTGCGGACGGCAGGGTCGCGCTTGCGCTGTTCAATAAGACCTCGCGCAAGAGAAACGCGAAGTTCGATCTGAAGAGGCTTGTCGAGGACGAATACGTCGGGCTTAAGCCGCAAACGGAATATACCCTCGTTGAGCAATGGAGCGGAGAAAGGCTTGCCTCAAACGGCAAGATCGCGGTGTCGCTAGAGAAGTGCCAGACTAAGGTCTATATTATCGAATAATAACCGAATTGGTTGTTTATCATGAAAAAACGGCATATTAAACATCCGTTTGGCGCAGTTATCTCGCCGGAAGCGCGCATACTTATACTTGGCAGCGTACCCTCCGTCAAGTCCGTTGAGCATGGCTTTTATTACATGCATCCGCAAAACAGATTCTGGCGAGTGCTCGGCGCGCTGCTTGACGAAAACCTGTACGACATGGACGTCGAGGGTCGCAAGAAGGTCTTGATACGCCGTGGGATCGCGCTTTATGACAGTGTGGAAGAGTGCGATATAGAGGGTAGCAGCGACAGCGCAATCTCAAACGTTATAGGCGTTTCTTTGCCATCGCTTATTTGCGGCACAAAGATAAAGAAGATATTTGCAAACGGCAACGCGTCCTATAAATACGCGCTAAAGTTCAACCCGCAATATGCGGACATGCTTACAAAGCTGCCCTCGACAAGTCCCGCCAACGCGGCGTTGTCCCTTGACGACCTGACTGAGAGCTGGCGCGTCATCCTTGACTTTTTTGATTGAGCCAAAAAAGCACGCAAAGCCGCGCGCGAATAAAAACCCGCATATGAAATAAGGCCCGAAGGGGCGCGAGACGTAAATCTTGCCCCTGCGGGCTTTTAATATATCCGCCTACAAGTAGGCGCTTAAGTCATATGCCCGCGCACGCCCGAGGCGGGAGGAAGCATACAATTAAAAGAGGTCTATATGGATTGCGATTTACCCGATGAGCAGACTATGCTCGCAATGAAAGCGGAGTTTGACAGGCTTGCGCTGCCTTCGCGAGCCGTTAAGGCGACGGCGCTTATGAGCGACGTTTCCTTTGATGACGTACATATTGACGAGAAGGAGATGATAAAATCTCCGCAATCTCGCGTGCGGGCGCTTTTATATCTTTACTTATTTTTGATATTGGGATATAATATCAGGTATGGAACTCAAAATTATGACGCCCAGCGAGGTCTGGGAGGATTTCGACCCGTCGCTTGCCCCTTCGGATATATCAACGGAATCCGAGACGGAAAGCGGCAACCTGAAGTGCCTTAAGCAATATTTCTCCTTCGAAGAGAGGGAGGAAGACGGCTCAAAAGGTTATATGGAGATTTACTTCGACAGCCGTTGGGAAGACGCGCGCGCGGCGATTTTGCTGTTGCCGCCACTTGACGGCGCCTCGCCCGACACGCTGATATCGCGGCTTGTCGCGGAAGGGTACGTCGTAGGGCTGCTTGACTATGCGGCGAAGACGGGCACGTTTTATCCGTCCTCTCTTCAATTTGCTACATATCCCGACTGCCTCGAGCAGATGGACGATCTGAAGCAGGGCAGTGCGCGCAAATCGCCTTGGTTTGTGTGGAGCAAACTTGCCCGCCGTGGAATATCCTTGTTGGAGGCGTTCAAACTTGCGGACTCGGCGCGCATAGGCGTTATAGGCATAGGCGCGGGCGCGCATATCGCGTGGCAGATCGCGGGTATGGACAAGAGAGTGGGCGCGGTGGTGCCCATATGTGGCGGCGGCTATCGCTGGGCAAAGCAGAAGCCTCGTTTTGTCAACGGCAACGTGCCTACGACGGAGGAGGAAATCGCGTTTTCGACGGGCGTCGGCGCGGAGACCTACGCCAAAATGGTGACTTGCCCCACGTTTTATATGACTTCGCGCATGTCGGAGTTTTGCGACGTCGACCGCGCGGGGGACATACTTGACCTTGTAAAATCGCCCAACAAGAAGCTGTTGATAATGCGCAGCGTGGATATGCAGATA
This sequence comes from uncultured Clostridia bacterium, assembly GCA_947589635.1. Lineage (GTDB taxonomy): Bacteria > Bacillota > Clostridia > Christensenellales > CAG-917 > CAG-475. The sequence goes on from CANQCC010000014.1 coordinate 17,520, forward strand.
ACGGAGCGCGCTCTCGGCGCCATGCTCAGTTGGCTGAGGGCGAGCTTTTCGGGGGATAAGGGTAGCGCGACTCCGACGATAAGTTTCGAAGTTGTGGGCGACAACCTTTATCTTAAGACCCACACCGTGCATAAGGCCAAGGAGGCAAGCGTGTACATAAGCTCCGGGGAGCCGTCTCCTTACGCGCGCCACTGGACAAAACTTGCAAATCTGCAAAAGGTCGGCGTGCACGAGTACACCGTCAAAGTCCCCGTCGTGGAGCCGGAGCAGCTGCTTATCGCCTACGCCACGTTCCAATACGAGGGCGACGACGCAAGCTCTACGCCCGTCGTATGCGCCATTCCGTCCAAACTTGGCATAGCGGCGACGGACCCGGGCGCGGAGAGAAGCCGCATAATCTACGACAGCACCATGGACGCGGATATGTTCTCCATAAAGACAGGCGACGCGATACTTGAAGACGGGGTTATGTGCTTTGAGACGGGCCCCTATCAGATAACGGGAGTCACGGCGAAGAAGGGATCCCTGCTGCTTTGCAGAAGCGAGCAGGAGATATCCTCGCTGACGCGCATGTCCGCGTTGCACTTTGACGCGTACAGCGCCTCGCCGCGAGAGCTGGAGGTGAGCATTTTCACCCCCGATCAAAAGAAATATACGGCGCGCACTATGCTTGAAGGCGGCGAGTTCTGGCAAAAGATATTGCTTTCAAGCGCCGATTTCAAGACCGAAGAGGGCCGCATGCTCGCAAAGTTCTCAAACGCGAAAGTGCTGACCATCTACAACGCCAACGGAGTGCTTTTCAACAACTTTTTGTGGATATAGACGGCGCTTCGGCAATATAATTTGATATGCCTGAAAATTTTGACGACAATAATAACGCTCCCGAAAGGGAGGAGTGGGCTCCCGCTTCGGATTCGTCGCTGATGCAACCCTCCGGCAAGCGGACGCGCAACGCTATGATCATCACGGTCATAGCGGTTTTGCTTGTCGTCATCCTCGGAGTCGCAAGCGCTCTCATCGTAAAGCGGTACGTCGTGTCGACCTTCGTCGTGCAGGGGACGTCCATGTGGCCCACACTCGACGGCGGCGCGGGCGCGGAGATGGATACAAACCTGACCAACGGCGAGATATTGTACCTCAACAAGGTCGCCAAAATAAAGAGGGGAGACATAATAGTCTGCACTCCCGATTGGTGGGACGGAGAGGACGAGGAAAAACGCTCCGTCGTCAAGCGCGTCATAGGTATAGCGGGGGATACCGTCGCCATAAGGGACGGCAAAACCTATCTCAACGGCAACCTC
>CANQCC010000015.1 GCA_947589635.1 uncultured Clostridia bacterium
AATCTGCCGAAGAGCGGTATTTTTATATGGCTTTGTGCGCAAAGGAAAGATACAGCGCACGCGAGCTTGCCCGCCAGATAGACAGCGCATACTATGAGCGTTATATGCTCTCCCAAAAGTCGACGGCTCCCGCGATCGCCGAGGCAAAGAAAAGCACGTCCAATGTCTTTCTCGACACATACACGTTGGAGTTTCTCGACGTGCCCGAGACGGTCAGCGAGAAGGATTTACAAAAATCTATAATACACAATCTGAAGGACTTTATTTTGGAGATAGGCAAAGACTTTTCGTTTGTCGGCGAGGAATATCGTTTGCAAGTGGGTGGGCACGATTACTTCATTGACCTGCTTTTCTATCATCGCGGGCTGTCCTGCCTCGTGGCGTTCGAGTTAAAGATCGACGAATTCAAGCCGGAGTACGTTGGTAAGATGAACCTCTATCTTGAAGCCCTCGACCGCGAAGTGAAAAAGCCGAACGAAAACCCGAGCGTAGGCGTTATTCTCTGCGCCAAGAAGGATGACGAAGTTGTTGAATATGCTTTGAGCCGTTCTCTTTCGCCGACGATGGTTTCGGAGTACAAACTAAAGCTAATCGACAAGAATCTGCTTCAAAGGAAGTTGAAGGAGTACCTTGAGTTGGCGGAAAATGAGGATTAATGTGGAAAATTGCATATTTAATTGCAATTAAAAACAATCATTAATCGAAATAAAATCTTTTGCCAAGATCCCTTTCAATATAGCGTCGCAATGTCTTGCATCACTCAATCTTCAAATCAGCAAATACAATTTGAATACTCTTTTTCAAAACCGCAATTCTTGATTTGTCCGGCGCAAACCGCTTACTCCGCGGGTCGCTCGGACACAGCGAAGTCCGCGTATAAGTACGCTCGGATAGAGGTTGCGTAAAACATGCTTTTAAAATTTATCCACTTAAAACCAGCGGGCAGAAGTCCGCAAACCTTGCGTCGATTTAACTATGATATTGCGGGAGAATCTATCTTAAACACTTTTTTCTCGATCAGGCGATAAAATTTTTGAAGCGCGACGTACAGTTTATCGCTGACGACGTGCGTAAGTTTTTGTATGGTTTTGGAATACACAAAGCAAATTATCGCCGACGCGACAAACAGGCATGCGGCCATTGTCAGCGCCCACGCCAAGATGTGATCGTGCCCGAAACGCACGTATATTTCGTGCCAGAGCAATGTGCGATAGTACTTCCTCAGCAGCAGATTTTCGTGCAGGATATATATCAGCATTGACAGGCTTGAAACGCCGTTTATAAATTTACTGTGGAATTTTGCCTTGTTAAACAGACAGAACGCGCCGAGCGCGATCATAAATATGAAAGGATTTGATCCTTTGTCGCCGAAGATGGGGCTCTCAGAATAGGATGTGAACTTCAACCCAGCAAAATTTATGCCCAGCACGACCAGCGTATTGCCGATCACTCCCGCAAGCAACAGCGCGACGGCAAATTTAGTGCTGTTTTCTATTCCCGCTCCGTATTTTTTGATATATGCCAGGATAAAATAGACGGATATCCAAACTATTATGTGCGAAGAGAAAAACGTGGATATCCGATAATTTATGACGATGTAGACTATCCCCAAAAACAGCGCCGCGCCCAAAAGTTCCCGCTGCGACATAGTCTTTATCAACCTGTTCAAAAACGGATACAACAGACACAGCAGAATATAGCAGGTCATGTACCAATTGTTCATATAGATGGTGGGAAAGAGCGATTTTATTATATAATCGGTGCTCACGTCCCCTTTGCGTACAATGATGACGGGCACAAACACGCACATCGACATCACCCAAATATCGGCGAGCATGCCCAGCGCCTTCTTTTTTGCCGACGTTTCCTTGTCCAGCAAAAACCACGCGGAACATATCAAAAAGATAGCGTTTCCCAATCGTCCGATATGTCTTATCAGCTCAAGTATGATGTGTACGGGGTCCGCCGACGCGACCGAAACGTTGATAAAATAATCTCCCGGTATCGGACGGGGAGGGCGCGACGTCAGCGTCTGCACGACGTGATAGAGCACCACCATAAATATGGATATTATCTTAAGCAATTCTATTCCGCTTTTACGCGACGCATGCCCGCTGTGCACCTCGAAAAGCATTTCCCCCAAAGCCGCGCCGGAGGCGCCTTTGTTGTCGCTTACGAGGGCAGGGGACTGCGCATTGTCATTTATCCCCCCCCCCGTATATTGTGTCTTTGTAATCTTCTGCCAAAGTATCTTGATCTTCGCTCATCGTCTTTCCTCGCAAGTCAGCCTTTTTGTTTGCATAATAACATTTATTGAACGATATTTCAATCAAATTTGCGCATCCCCGCAAAATCTCTTCTGAAATCTTCCGGAATCGTTTTCCGATTGAAAATATAACTTGAAAATATAGTTATTATAGTGTAGAATATATATAAGCAAAAATATTGCGATATCGGAGGAGCGTATGATCAAGCTTATCACAGGCGCCAAAGGCACAGGCAAAACAAAAATCATCATCGACATGGCAAACGCCAACGTGGACGTCGCAAAGGGCGACATAGTCTTTGTCACCGACAAAGAGGACGGCTACAAATTCACGCTCAGGCATCAGGTCAGGCTTATCAACGCCTCCGTGCTGAAGAAGGGCGGCGACCCCGTGCAGGAGCCCGCTCTCATCGGCTTTATCAGAGGCATACTTGCGGGCAATCACGACATCGAGACGTTGTATCTCGACGGCGCGCACAGGCTGCTTGGCAAGACCGTGCACGAGATGGAGGACTTTTTCAAAGACATCTACGCGGTCGCAAAATCAACTGAAACGCAATTTGTCGTGACGGTAAGCGAGGATGAAAAGAACTTCCCGGAGTTCTTAAAACAATATTGATGTTGTTTACAAGCACAAGATCGGATATAAAGGCTTCCGCGACGCGCGCCGTCGCGAACAGCACGGCATCTGACGGCGGACTGTATGTGCCGCTGTCTTTGCATATTCCGGACGGGGACATTATAAAGGACATAGCGGGCAAACCTCTCGCCTATGCGGAGGAGAGGATATTATCCCTCTTTTTCGACGATCTTCCGCTTGGCGAGATCGTCGCGGACGCGCTTAAGGATATGCCCGAAGATCCCGCGCCCATCCTCAAGTGCGAGGAGGGGCTGTACACATTCGATCTGACTCAGGGTCCCACGGGAAGGGCGGACGATTTTGCGCTTGGCGTCTTTTCAAGGCTGTATGCCGTTTGCAGGCGCAAGGAGGGCTTGCCTCCCGCCGTCATTCCCTTCGCGGGCGAGGCGGAAAAGGGGCGCACTTTGCTTAGCGCTTTTTGCGGAGTGAAGGACGCCTATGCCATCGCGTTTTTTGACGAGCGCGAGGACAAATTGAATACGCTTGGCATATCGGGCGCCGCGTCCGACGGCTGCCGCGCCGTCTCCGTAAGGGGCGAAGACATAGAGGGAAGTCTGAAAAAGGCGTTGAAGAGCGACGCGTTAAACTCCCTCGCGAAGGAGCACGGAGTGGAGATCGTACGCGGGAACGAACTGAACGTGGGCAGAGCGCTCGCATATATCCCGCTTTTCTTCTCGGCGTATGCGGAACTTGCGTACGCGGGCGAGATAAAGTACGGCGACAAGTTGAATATCGCGCTGCCCGTCTCAGATCTGACGGCGGCGACGGCGTGCTGCTACGCAAAACTTATGGGGCTTCCCGTGGGCAGCATAGTGCTTGCGGCAAACGCCAACAGCGCGGTAGCAAAGTTTGTAAACGAGTACGTCTTTGAAGCGGACAGGCCCCTGTACGCGACGCTTTCGCACGAGTTTGACGCGCTCGTGCCCGACAACATCGAAAGGCTTACGTATATGCTTACGGGCTTCGATCCCGCCGCGACAAAAGCGGCGATGGACAGCCTGTTTGCCTCCCGCCGCATGGAGATATCGCCCGACAAAGACGGCGAGATATACAAAACTCTTCAGGCGGGTTGGGCGGACGAGGACGACGTCAGGCAGACCGCGTTCAACTTTTTCGACATAGACGATTGCGTGTTTGACGCGCACTCGGCGGTTACGGCAAGCGTATTCAACGACTACTCCTGCGAGACGGGGGACGACTTGCCCGCGCTGCTTGTGGAGACGGTAAACCCATACATAAACGCCGCGGATACGCTCAAGATCCTCGGCGCGCGCGACGCCGACGCGATAAAAGCGGTGAACAAACTTGAAAATATAACCGCGCTTGAACGTCCCTCCTGCATAACGGGGCTTGCGGGAGACGCCGTCGCTTGCGGAGTTATCCCCGAGGGGTGGACGGAAGACGCGATATCGGCATTTATAAAGGAGCTTCATAACCATGGATGAGAAGAAAAGGATCGTCAGCGGAATACAGCCTACGGGCACGATAACCCTGGGCAACTATATAGGCGCGGTCAACAATTGGCGCAAGATGCAGTCGGATTTTGACAGCATATTCTTTATCGCGGATCTGCACGCGCTCACGCTGAGGAGAGAGCCGTCGGAGTTCAGACAGACGGCGCTCAGCTTTTTCGCGCAATATCTCGCGATGGGACTAGACCCTCAAAAGGCGATTATATATTTTCAATCGCAGGTGCCTCAGCATACCGAGCTTCAGTGGATACTCAACTGCAACACCTATGTGGGCGAGGCGTCCCGCATGACGCAGTTCAAGGACAAGAGCGCAAAACACGCCGACAACATCAACATGGGACTTATGGACTATCCCGTGCTGATGGCGGCGGATATCCTGATGTTCCAATCCGACCTTGTCCCCGTGGGAGTGGACCAAAAACAGCACCTCGAGCTTACGCGCGATATCGCGATCCGCTTCAACAATCGCTACGGCGATACCTTCAAGGTGCCCGAGGCGTATATTCCAAAGGTAGGCGCGAAGATCTGCTCGCTTCAGGACCCGACTTCCAAGATGTCAAAATCCGATCCCGATCCCAACGCCTACGTGGCGGTCATCGACGACGAGGCGACCATAGTCAGAAAGTTCAAGCGCGCCGTCACGGACAGCGGCAACGAGATAGTCGTGCGCGAGGATAAACCCGGGATAAGCAACCTCATAAACATCTACGCCGCGATAGAGGACAAGGCTCCAGCGGACGTGGAGAGGGAGTTTGCGGGGCAAGGCTACGGCACATTCAAGCTCGCGGTGGGCGAGGCTGTCGCCGCCAAGTTTGCCCCCATAAGGCAGGCATATGCAAAATACCTCGCCGACAAGGCATATCTCGCCTCGGTCGCGACGGAGGGCGCAAAAGCCGCGCAGTACCTCGCCGAAAAGACTTTGCGCAAAGTCAGAAAGAGAGTAGGACTCATTTCATTTTGAGTCTTTCATATCAATTTAATAAATCAAGCGCATAATAAAAGATATGTTTGGATACGTTATACCTGACAAAAACAAAATGTACATCAAGGACTTTAACGTCTTTCAGGCATTCTATTGCGGTCTTTGCAGGGCGCTTGGCAAGACGGGATCGCAGGGGACAAGGCTTTGCACCAACTATGACGTGACTTTTTACAGCGTGCTTCTGCACAGCCTTTCGGGGACGGAAGTCACGTTTGAAAGAAAAGTCTGCATGTACAACATGCGAAAAAAAGTCTCCGTCGCCGTGGACGACCTCAGCAAAAAGATGGCGGATCTAAGCGTATTGCTCGCCTACTACAACGCCGACGACGACGTGCACGACGGCAAGCCCTCGAGGGCGCTTATAAAGTGGAGATTGGCGGCAAGAAAACGCGCGGCGGCAAAAAGACTGCCCAAAGTGGACGAGCTTATGAAAGCGGCGTTCAAAAGGCAGGCGGAAACGGAAGCTGCAAAGTGCGACAGCGTGGATATGGCGGCGGATCCGTTTGCGTCTCTCATGCGGGATATCACGCGCGAGTTTGTAAAGACGGACTATAACATTGACACGTTCATGTACAATCTCGGCCGCATGGTCTACGTCATGGACGCCGTGGACGACCTTGAAAAGGACGAGAAGAAGGGAAGATACAATCCCATCCTGCTGAGCCTCGGAAAGTGCGAGGATAAGGCGGAATATCTGAAAAAGAATGCGGAAGAGCTTGAGTTTTTGCTCGGCTCCACGTACAATAAACTTGTAGGAAGTTACAATCAAATGCAAATTACCCTCTATGAGGGCGTGCTGAGCAACACGGTCTATCTCGGGCTTAAGGCGCAGATGGACGCATTGCTTAAAGGAGAAGAAAAATGCCGATTGACCCGTTTGTGATACTTGGGATAGACCCAGACGCTACCCAAAGTCAAATAGAGGAGGCGTACAACGCAAAAAAAGAGGAGCTTAAGTCCCATCTGTTCGACGACGGCGAGGCGGGCGCGACTGCCGCGCGCGAGCTTGAGATATTGGAAGACGCCTATAAGAGGGCGATAGATTCCACGCATGAGCAAGCCGAAGTCACGGGCGAGGGCGAATCCGCATACGACGCCGTCAAGCAGGCGCTTAGGGACAAAAACATCGACCTTGCGCAGGCGGAACTTGATAACATCTCGTATCGCGGGGCAAATTGGCACTATATGCAATCCATCGTCTTTTACGAGAAAAATTGGCTTGGCGACAGCAAAAAGCAACTTGAAATAGCCCTGCAGATGGACCCGACCAACGAAAAGTACGCCCGCTCGCTTGCAAACCTCAAAAAGAAGATGGACGGCTCCCGCCCATACGATAAGGAAGGGTCGGGAGGCGTATACGGCTCCGCTTCCAATCCTCAGCAGACCGCCACAAACAGGACTTATTCGCAAAGAGGCGCGGACGCTACGGACGGGTGTTGCGCGGCGTGCCAAGCGCTTTGGTGCGCGGATTGTTGTTGCGAATGTTTGGGCGGAGACCTCATTCGCTGCTGCTAAAGTGTTATAAAAATCGGCAATTTTTGTAATAGTTTTTCAAAAATCAGCCGATTTTAGCTTAATTTGGATATATTGATATGAAAAAGTCAGACCGTCAGGAGATGATATATCGGATCGCCCTTGCGGGCATATCGGCGGCGCTTGCGATAATATTCGTGACGCTTGGGGTATACGTGCGCTTTACGACGGTCGCTTTTTTTATTGCCGCGGAACTTGCCATAATGACTCCGCTTACAAAGCGTTATTATTTCAGCTCGATAGCGGCGTTTGTTGTGTCGGCGGTCGCAAGTTTCTTTATCGCGGGGGCGGACGTGTATGCGGTCGCGGGATATCTGATATATTTCGGCCCCATGGCGATAATCACCGGGATAATGTATAACGCCAAGTTAAAGTGGTATTTTGCGATACCCATAAAACTTATATACATCAACGGCGCGCTCGCGCTGCTGTACTTCGTTTTGGGGACCATCGTCATAGACCCGTCCGTGATGGAAATTTTGCCGTATTGGTCGATCGCGCTCGTCGGATCCATATTGCTTACGGGCATAGATTTGGTGCTACAATTCATATACTCCCGCATGATCCGCATAGTGGATAAGGCTCTGCGGGCGGCGTCAAGAAAAAAGGATACTCCCGTCGCCGTGGAGGAGGACGAGGAACCGTTTGAGGAAGAGATGTATTCGGATATCTATCCAAAAACGCCAGAAAGCGAAGAAGGGCGCGCGCAAGCTGCCGACGAGGGGGCGCGCTCCTTTGACGATGGTAACGATATGCCTTCAGATATGGAAAATACAAAATTTTTTGATGAAGCAGGGTGCCGAGAAGAGAATGATATCAAGCCCGAAGAAGAGCCACACTCCGCAGAAAACGGCGTTCAGCCCGATGAAGCCGAAGAGAGCGTCAAATCCAATGAATAAAACAGAGCGATACTCGGCTCTCCGAAGAGCCTCGCTCCGCAGAAAATAGCGATTCTGATAATTTTTAAGGCGTAAGACAAAAATCAGACGATCCTGTTGAAACGCCAAAAAATGTCGTTATAGATCCAAAAAATTTACTCCCGCAAGCAAAACGTCTTCTATTTTTCGGCTTTTTATAGAATAGTATATGACTTTTCCGTCCCTTCTTTGCTGGACAATGTCCGCCGCTTTAAGCAACCTCAGTTGATGGGAGCAGGTGGTCTGATTGAGGGCGAGTATGCGGCTTAAATCGGACACGCACATTTCGGATATCGTAAGTGCGCAGATGATCTTCGCGCGGGTGACGTCGCTGCAGGCTGAGAAAAATTCCGCAAGCGAATACAGCGTCGCGTTGCAAGGCAGGAAGTTTTGCACGGTCTCTTCGGTCTTTGGGTCTATAAGTTTTTCCATATTGAGAATGATAGCGTATATTTTCGGGAGCGCGCGAGGAGTTTTCGGCGATTTTTATTTTACGCGGGCGAATATTGTCATATCGGCATAGCGGCATTTGCACAGCGGCGCATATCTGCGCATATACTGTTGCGCATCGGAGGGCGGTATGTTTGACGACAATTGGTATCTGTTTTTGCTTATAGTCATGCTGGCTTTTTTTGCGGACGGCAGCATTTCCAACAGAGAAGCGACGGTTATGCTTGCGATCTTGTTTGCGCTTACGCTGACAAACTCCTCGGAGGAGCCTGCAAGCGCTTCGGGCTGTTTTTGCAACAAATAGCCGTTACAAGCCATGTTTAGGCGCCTGTTTTAATGCGGCTGTTAAGGGTCGGCGCATTTTGGGAGGCGCTTAAAATGCTCCATTCGCCTTGAAAATAAGCTCGAGCCAATAATTTGTTGATATTGGGGCGGCTTTGGGCTATAATATGCGTATGATCGATTTCAAGGCGAAACTTAAGGATGTCCCGACAGACCCCGGAGTCTATCTGATGTCGGACGAGGCGGGAGAGATAATCTACGTCGGCAAGGCAAAGAACCTCAAAAACAGGCTGAGGTCCTATTTTGTCAACCTTGCTACCCGCGCCGCCAAGGTCATGGCCATGTTGGAGCATGTGGCGGACTTCAGATATATCATCTGCGCCAGCGAAGTTGACGCGCTGCTTACCGAAAACAACCTCATAAAAAAGTACAGCCCAAGGTATAACATCCTGCTTAAGGACGACAAGGCATATCCGTTTTTGCGCATAGATATGCGCGAGGATTTTCCGCGTATAGAGCTTGTCCGCAAGCTGAAAAACGACGGCGCAAAGTATTTCGGTCCCTATATGCAATCCGTCAACATAAAGGACATATTCGATCTTATCCACACGGCGTTCAAAGTGCGGGACTGCAACCGCGATATGTCAAAGCCGTCGCGGCCCTGCCTCAACGCGCATCTTTCAAGGTGCCTTGCGCCATGCTCCGGCAAGGTGTCGAGCGAGGAGTATAAGGCGGAGATAAAAAAGGTCATAGACTTTTTGCGCGGCAACGACAAAGAGGTGGAACGCGTCCTGAAAGAGAAGATGATGGCGTTCGCCGAAGAGGAAAATTTCGAGGTGGCGCTCGCATACAAAAACAAGCTCAAGCTGCTTGACAAGCTTGTGCGAAAGCAGGTCAGCGCTCTGCCCAAGGACTTCAACCTCGATCTGTTCGCGTTTGAAAGCAACGGCATAATAAGCTCCATAGGCATGCTTGCGGTGCGCGGCGGCAAACTTGTGGGCGGAGAGAACTTCGTCGTGAGTTGCGCGGACGACGACATCGCGTCATACATCTATCAATATTACAAAAACAATCCGCCGCTTGCGGACGAGGTCATCACGGACGGCGTAGAGGACATGATATCGCTGGAGCAGGCGATAAGCGCGCTCGCTTCGCGCACGGTGCGAGTGGTCTCGCCAAAGCAGGGAGTCAGAAAACAGCTGCTTGAACTTGCGCACTCCAACGCCTACGACGCAATGACGAAGTACGGCACGCAGGAGCAGAGGCGGAAGCTTCGTACCATGGGCGCGGTCAGGCAACTTAAGGAGCTGCTTGGGCTTAAGACGCTGCCGAACCGCATAGAGGCCTACGACATTTCGCACATCTCGGGCACGGATAAGGTCGCAAGCATGGTCGTTTTCGAGGGTGGCGAGCCCAAAAAGGCGCACTACCGCAAATTCAAAATAAAAACAGTAGAGGGCAACAACGACTTCGCTTGCATGAGGGAAACTCTTACCCGCCGCTTGACGGAGCTGTCCCAAAGCAAGGACGAAAGTTTTTCCACCGTCCCGGACTTGCTGCTGATAGACGGCGGCAAGGGACAACTTGCGTACGCAAAAGAGGCGCAGGCTCTCACCGGAAGGCAAGATATAGAAATTTTGTCCCTCGCAAAACGCGAGGAAGAGGTGTTTTTGGGCAGTCAACCCACGACTCCGCTGCTTTTGCCTAAGGACAGCGTGGCGCTGCAGCTTTTGCAGCGGGTCAGGGATGAGGCGCACCGCTTCGCGATAACTTTCCACCGCAATCTGCGCAGCAAACACATGAGCGAAAGCGCGCTGAGAAGTATCCCCGGAGTGGGCGAGAAGACCGCGGCGAGGCTTATAAAACAATTCGGCAGCGCTGAACAGATCAAGCATAAAACCGCCGAGGAGCTCTCCACCCTGGACGGAATATCCATCAATAAAGCCGAGTACATCTTAAAAGCGCTTGGCGCGGACTCCGACGCCGCCCCTTCTGACATCGAAGCGGGCTTTATCGACGAATTTGCCTCCGAAGGGGAATATACCCATGCGGAAGAAGCCTCCGAGGACAACATACCGAAGGGCGCGGACGTACCCTCAGGCGAAGAAACTTAGCAATATTAGCAATATCCGATAGACGAAGTCGACATACGTCCGATAGAGGAAGCGGCGCCTCTTAGACTGAGAAAATCGGCGGGCGCTTCTTTCGGCGAAGAAAGGCGGGGAGCGTCCTCTCCGACAAAGAAGATTAAAGGGACAGGGCATATTTTTTGCCATAAAAGCGGGCGATAGATTTTGATGTAATTATCGGACAAAATTTTTAAGTGATATAATTTATCCCAATAGAATATACTTTTTTATGCAAATTCTTTCAAGATGGTGCGAGGCGAGCGAACTTACGACGTTCAAGGGAGGCGGCAGCGCGTTTACGTATTTTCCATGCGACTCCAAAGAATTTATCGAAGCGCTTAACGCCTTCGGGCGGGAGGGCGTAAAGCCGTATATCCTTGGCGGCGGGTCGGACACTATCATTGCGGACGGGCGGCTTAAAACCCCGATAATCTGCACAAGGCGCATGCGCTGGCTTGCCTTTGAGGACGATATAGTGCGTTTTGAGGCGGGCGTCTATGTGGCGGAGCTTATGCGCGAGGCGAGGGCGCGGAATCTGGGAGGCCTTGAATTTCTGGAGGGCGTACCCGCGACTTTGGGAGGCGCGATAGGGATGAACGCGGGCGCGTTCGGCTCCTCGATGTCCGACTTCAAGACGCGCGTAAAGACTTTGACGGCGCGCGGCGGCGAATATGTCGTCGAAGAAAAGACTCCGCGCTATGCATACAGGCGCGGGGAGAGGGATATAGTTTTGTGCGGCGAGCTTAAACTTTTGCCCATAAGCGCGCGGGACAGCATGACGCTCAGGAACAAATTTATCGCCAGGCGGCGGGAGAAGCAACCCCGCCTCCCGTCCTGCGGCAGCGTGTTTTCCGGCGCGATCGTAAGCGAAAAACAGCTTGAAAATTTGCCGCTTTCGGAAGAAGATAAATCAAAAATCCGCTCGAACAGAACGCTTGAAAACGCGTTTTTATTGCCCGCGGGGCTGCTGATAGAGCGCGCGGGGTTGAAGGGACTTGAAAGGGGAGGGGCGCAGATATCTTGCCTGCATGCCAATTTTATCGTCAACCTTGGCGGAGCGACCGCGACGGAATTTTTGTACCTTGCGGGGCTTTGCAAGCGCGAAGTCTTCGAGCGCTTCGGCATAATTCTCGACGAAGAGTTCAGACTTTTAAGTTGTTGAATCCACTTTTGAATCAGACAATATTTTATGTTGCAAGGCGGCATTAAAAATGTTATACTTTAATATAGCGTTTTTACAGGCGGAAATGATGAGAGTCACTTGCGATTTTCATATGCATACGCGCCTCAGCGACGGGCATTGCTCCGCAGCCGACCTCGTGGACGAGGCGAAAAGGCGGGGGCTTGAGCGCATTGCCGTTACGGATCATGCCTTCATCGGGCTCTCCAAGCGGATGAGCGAGGATGATTTTGCAAAGCAGGGCGCCTATATAGCCTCGCTTGATTCGGGGCATACCCGCGTGCTTCACGGCGTGGAGGCAAATATTTTAAGCGGCGGGCGCATTGACGCTCCTAGCGGGATAATACGCGCGACTGACGTGCTTATCGCGGGCTTTCACAATTTCCCGGGGCTTGCGCGCGGCGAGGACAGAAAGTTTGTTTTTGTCAACGGCTATCTCCCCGAGCGAGAGAGGCGCAAGCTGAAAGAGGAAAATACTTTGGCCATCTGCGCCGCCGTCAGGCGCTATCCCATAGACATCCTCGCGCATCCCGGTCACCGCTTGCCGATAGATTTTGCCGAAGTATGCAAGACCCTCAAAGAGTGCGGCGCATATTTCGAACTTAACGAGAGGCATCTCGCGGACATAAATGGGATCGACGACGGCATGCGGGATATATTGGCTTCGGGCGTCAACTTTATCCTCGGCAGCGACGCGCACAGGGCGAAGGACGTCGGAAAATTTACATACGTAGAGAGTTTTATTTCGCGTTTCGGCATACGGGCGGAGCGCATATACGGCGCGGAGGGCAATCTTCCCGCGTTCAGGGACAAGAAGGAGTGGTCGGATGAGCTTTAAGGATATGGCAAGACGGGAAATACTTGACGTTCTGCCCCAAAACGCGTGCTGCAAGAGGGCGTTTTTGTCCGCCGTCGCGCGCGTCAGAGGCAGCGTTGATATAAGCGCGCGCAGAGTGAATCTCAGCCTTTGGCTTGAGGACAACGAACGCGCCGTAGCCCTTGCCGCGATGTTCAAAAGTCTGTATCCCGCCGACTTCGAACTGATCCGCGAGAGCAAGCGCCCGGGAGTGACGCTTCGCGCTCCGAGCGGCTTCAGCAAGCAGATTTTGCTTGACTTCGAGCTGATGACCGGCGACGAGGGCGGATACTCAGGATTTACCGAGGGCGTGCCTCAGGACCTGCTGAGAAAGGAGTGCTGCAAACTTGCGTACTTCAAAGGGCTTACGCTTGCGTGCGGAAACTTCTACGTGCCCGAGGGGGACAGAGGCGGATATCACTTCGAACTTCAGCTGCCCTCCGACGACCTGTACGCGGACGACGTGATGGAGATTTTGAGCGATCTGAGGATAAACACCAAACTGAACGAACGCGGCGAGCAAAAGCTGCTGTATGTCAAGGACAGAGACGAAATTATGGACATCCTTGTCAAGTTGGGGCTTTCAAATTGCGCGCTCACTCTCAAGGGAATAATCGACGACAGGGAGACCGCCAACGATTTCAACCGCGCGGCGATATGCGAGACGGCAAACTACGACAAAGTCGTGACCGCGTCCGCAAGGCAGATCGTCGCGGTCGCAAAACTTAAGACCCTCGGGCTGTACGATACGCTGTCCGACGGCATAAAAGAGGTCGCCGAGGCCAGGGTAAAATATCCCGACGCCTCCATGCAGGAGCTTGCCGACAGGCTTGAGATAAGCAAAAGTTGTCTGAATCACCGCTTCAGAAAGATCGCGGAGCTTTCCGCCTCATACGGCGACGAGGACGAGAGAACGGACGAGCAGGCGCGCGAGGATACGGACGTGTAAAACGTCCGGGGAAGACGGAAGTCCGTGGCGGGACAAATTGAAAAAATACAGCCGATTTCTTTGAAAAGCGGGGAGGCTATGCCCGCGACGGGAAAAGGACAGGAGAATATATGACGGATTTTGTGCATTTGCATTTGCATACCGAATACAGCTTGCTTGACGGAGCGGTCAGGCTTGTGCAGAAGGTCATCGACGAGGACGCTCGCGACGATATGGACCCCGACAAGCCGGATCCCGACAAGACGAAAACGCTGTATCCGCTTGCGGACGCCCTCAAAAAGCTGGGCATGGACGCCGTGGCGATAACCGATCACGGCAACATGTACGGCGCGTTTACCTTTGTGCAGACGCTGAGAGAGGCTGGGATAAAGCCCATCATCGGGCAGGAATTTTACGTCGCCGAGGACATGTACGTCAAGACCGCCGAGGTCATGAAGGAGCGCTACCACCTGATTCTGCTCGCCAAAAACGAGACGGGATATAAAAATCTGATGTATTTAAGCTCCCTCGCGTTCACGGACGGATTTTACGTGCGCCCGCGCATAGACCTCGAGCACATCAAGGGGCACAGCGAGGGGATAATCTGTCTGTCCGCATGCCTTGCGGGCAAGGTGCCGCGTCTTATACTTCAGGGCAGATATCAGGAGGCGAAGGAGTACGCGATAAAGATGCGCGACATTTTCGCTCCCGGCGATTTTTATATCGAACTTCAGGACCACGGCATGAGCGAGGACAAAATAGTCCTCAATCCGCTTGTGCAGATCGCGCGCGAGATAGGCGTCAAGGTCGTCGCCACAAACGACGTCCACTACATAAACAAGGAAGACGCCGACATGCAGGACACCATGATGTGCATAACGCTCGGCTGCAAAAAATCCGACGACAAACAAAACTCCGCGCGCTTTAACGAGGACGAATATTATCTGAAGTCGGGCGACGAGATGGCGGAGCTGTTCTCCTGGTGCCCGGAGGCCATCGCCACTACGCGCGAGATAGCCGACAAAGTGGACGGAAGCTACTTCATAATAAAGCACGACCCTATAATTCCCGCGTACACCAACGAGGAGATGGGCGACCGCGACGAGGCGCAATACCTGCACGACCTCGCGTGGGAAGGCGTAAAAAAGAAGTACGGCGAACTTACCGACGAGATAAAACAAAGGCTTGAATATGAACTTGCCGTCATACACCGCTGCGGCTTTGACGGATATTTCCTAATTGTGTGGGACTATGTGCACGCGGCGCAGTCCATGGGCATCCCCGTAGGCCCAGGCAGAGGCAGCGGCTGCGGCAGCATAGTCGCGTATTCTATCGGCATTACGGACATAGATCCATTAAAATACCAGCTTCTGTTCGAGCGTTTTCTCAGCGAAGAGCGCGTGACAATGCCTGACTTCGACGTGGACTTCTGCTACGTCAGGCGGCAGGAAGTCATAGACTATTGCATCAAAAAATACGGCGAGGACAGGGTCTCGCAGATAATCGCCTACTCCACGATGTCCGCAAAGGCGGTCGTCAAGGACGTCGCGCGCGTCATGGATATCCCGTATAACGAGGCGGCGGCGTGGGTGAAGGAGATCCCCATCGGCAAGGTGCTGCTAAAACAAGTGCTCACTCCGGGCACGAGTTGCTACAGCGAGGATTTTGCGAAGATATACGAGGCGGGCGGCGCCGCGAAAGAGGTCATAGATATGGCGATAAAACTTGAAGGCATGCCGCGCCAGACCTCCATGCACGCCGCGGGCGTCGTCATTTGCAAGGATCCGATAATAAACTACTGCGCGCTTTCAAGAAACGGCGCCGTCGTCACCACGCAATTCGACAAAAACGTCGTCGAAGAAATAGGCCTTCTAAAAATGGACTTTTTGGGGCTGAAGACTTTGACGGATATAGACGAGGCGCTCAAGTTGATAAAAAAGGACAGGGGAGTGGAGCTCGACTTCCACAAGCTCGGCTATGAGGACCCCAAAGTTTACGAACTTATCTCCTCCGGAGATTGCGAGGCGGTGTTCCAGCTTGAATCGGGAGGCATGAAACGCTTTATGGCGCAGCTGCAGCCCGACTGCCTCGAGGACGTGATAGCGGGCATCTCCATGTATCGTCCCGGCCCCATGCAATTTATAGACAAATTCGTGGAGGGCAAGCACCATCCCGAGACCGTCACATATCTGCATCCGCAGCTTGAAAGCATACTTGAAAACACCTACGGCTGTATCGTGTATCAGGAGCAGGTCATGCAGATCGCGCAAAAACTTTGCGGGTACTCCTTCGGCGGCGCGGACATTCTTCGCCGCGCGGTGTCAAAAAAGAAGTTGCACGTGCTTGAGGAACAGCGCAAGATCTTCCTCTACGGCGGCGTCCTCGCGGGCGATAAGACCAAAAAAGTCATTCCGGGCGCAGTCGCAAACGGTATAGACGAAAAAGTCGCGGGCGAGCTGTTCGATCAGATCCTCAAATTCGCCTCATACGCCTTCAACAAATCGCATGCGGCGGCGTACACCTATCTCACCTATCAGACGGCGTACCTCAAGCTGTACTATCCCGTGCACTTCATCGTCGCCGTCGTCAACAACCGCATAACCAACGCCGACGAGGTCAAACACTATATGAACTATCTGAGGCGCACGGGCGTGCAGGTGCTTTCTCCCGATATAAACCGCTCCGAAAAGCTCTTTTCAATAGAGGGCAACAACGTGCGCTACGGGCTGATGGGCATAAAGAACGTGGGCGAGCAGGCGATGGAATATATCCTCACCGAGAGGGAGACGAACGGACAATTCAAGGACATACGCGACCTTGTCAACCGCTGCTTCGGACAGATAAACAAGCGCATGCTTGAAAGCCTCATAAAGGCGTCGTACGAGCGCATCATGGATACCGCCGCTTTTGACAGAAAAAAGAAAGAGGCAGGGCAGTTGTCCCTCTTCGACGAGCTTATCGGGGACGACGAGATCCCCTATACCGAAGTCGCCGAATACAATAAGCCGCAAATGCTCTCATACGAAAAGGACGTGCTTGGCATGTACATATCCGGCCATCCTCTCGACGATTATCACGACGACGCGCACGAGTTTGACTTTGACACGGGCATGTTGCTTGTGGAGCAGGCAGACGAGTATGGCAACGTCAACATGGTCGCGGACGAGTCACTGCATCAGAAGTCCGTCGCGTTTGGTTGCATAGTTTCTTCATCCGAGCGCAAAGTGACCAAAAAGCAGCAAAAATTCGCGGTGGGCAGGCTTGAGGATATGATGGGCTCGATCGCCTTCACGATGTACGCGCGCGCCTATGAAAAATACGGTGCGTTGCTTGAGGGAGACGCTCCCGTCAAGGCGTTCGGAAGGATAGACCTGAGCGATGAGAGCGAGCCTAAGGTCGTCATCGAAAGGCTTGAACCATGGATAAACAGGGCGGCGGTCACAAGGACAAGCGCCGGAAGATCGGAGGGCACGCTGTATGTGCTTATCGAATCGCCCGAGCAAAAGGAGATGGTCTCCAATGTGCTTGACATGTTCCCGGGAGACGTGCCTTGCCATGCGCAAATAAACAAGACCGGCAAACTCGGCGCCTTCAGACAGAGGATAGACCCCTCTGTGGAGCTTATCTCCCGCCTTAGCGAGCTGCTTGGCGCAAACCATGTGAAGTACGTCAAAAACAGCTGATTTTGCGACATAAGCAAAGAGGATAAGGCAAAAACTATTCTTGAAAAGTCCAAAATAGAGAATACTTGCGTAAAAACGCGCAAATTCCTGAGATTGGCAACAACATAAAAAATCTTTTTGAGAGGCGAAATATGTTATCTGAAAACAAAAAACTTGCGGTACTGACTTCGGGCGGCGACGCTTCCGGAATGAACGCTTGCATCCGCACTGTAGTGCGTTACGGCCTCAGCCAAGGCTTTGAGATGTACGGCGTCAAGCACGGCTATAAAGGGCTTGTCGACAACGAGATAATCCCCATGCCGTACAACTCCGTGTCCAACTGCGTGCACGCGGGCGGAACCATCCTGCGCACTTCGAGGTGTCCGGAATTCAAGGACATCGACGTGCTTAAAAAGGCGGTCGGCAACCTGCTTGACAAGGGGATAGAAAACCTCATCGTCATAGGCGGCGACGGCTCTTTCCGCGGCGTGCAGGACATCCACGTCAACACAGACCTCAAAGTCATCGGCATCCCCGGCACGATCGACAACGATATGGGATATACCGATTTCACGATAGGTTTTGATACCGCTTGCAACACCGTCATCGACGCGATCCTCAAACTTCGCGACACGATAACTTCACACGACCGCATTATGATACTTGAGGTCATGGGCAGAATGAGCGGCAATATCGCCCTCAACTCCGCAGTCGCAGGCGGCGCGGAATACGTCATTGTCCCCGAGGCTCCCGCCGACGTCGACGAGATCGCCAAAAGCGTAAAGCGCGGCTTCGACAAGGGCAAGACTTCAACGATAATCCTGCTCGCCGAAGGAAAGAACAACCTCAAGGACGAGCTGCTTGAAAAAGTCGCCAAAGAGACAGGGCGCAGAGTAAATCATATGGCGCTTGGCTATATGCAGCGCGGAGGCAATCCCACCATGTCCGACCGCGTGCTTGCCGCTCGCATGGCTCAGCGCGCCGTCGACCTCATCGAGTGCGGACAATCCGGCCGCGTAGTAGGCGTCCGCGGCGGCGACATCTACGATACCACCGTCATCGAAGCTTTGAGGTTGCCGAAGGAGTTTGATCAGAAGTTGTATGATCTCGCCATTGTAATCAGCAAGTAAAACCGTCTGTACGGGCGATATACTGCGTCAAAGCCCATTTTGCTCAGGTCACGTACGATAAAGTACGCTCGACGCTCAGGAAAAGGGCGCTTTCGTG
>CANQCC010000016.1 GCA_947589635.1 uncultured Clostridia bacterium
CCTATGGCGCGCAGCATCCGCCTTCCCCTCAAGCATTTTACGCTTATAGGCGCCACGACGAGGGCGGGCATGCTGTCAAGTCCTCTTCGCGACCGCTTTGGCATGATCTTGCGCCTTGAGATGTACACTCCCGAGGAGCTTCGCGACATAGTGGTGCGCTCGTCGGGCATACTTGGCATAAGCATAGCCCCCGACGCCGCGCTCGAGCTCGCTCGTCGCAGCCGCGGTACGCCGCGTATCGCCAACAGGCTCCTTCGCAGAGTGAGAGATTTTGCGCAATACGAGGGGCTTGATTCCATAAACCTCGATATAACGCGCAAGGCGTTAAAACTTATGGAAGTGGACGAGCTTGGTCTCGACATCACGGACAGGACCGTGCTTGAGGCGATCATAGACAAATTTCAGGGCGGCCCTGTCGGGTTGGACACTCTGAGCGCCGCAACGGGGGAGGAGGCGTCCACAATAGAGGACGTCGTGGAGCCTTTCCTCATTCAGCTTGGGTTTATATCCCGCACTCCCCGCGGCAGAGTATGCACCGAAAACGCCTACAGACACCTGTCAAGACCGTACGGCAAATAAAGGCGGCAAATTTTATTATGGCATCCGATACGCCTAAATCGTTAAGCACTCATGATTTTTATTACGACCTTCCCGAGGAGTTGATCGCGCAGACCCCCGTAGAGCCTCGCGACAGCTCCCGTCTTTTGGCGTACGATATGGCAAATGACGCCATAACTCACGCGCATTTTTATGATCTCCCCAAGTTTTTGAGGGCGGGAGATCTGCTTGTCATCAACAATACCCGAGTTATACCCGCGCGCATCTTCGGTCACGTCGAGGGCAGGGAAGGCGTCATCGAGATACTCCTTCTGAAGCGCGTGGACTATACGCATTGGGAGACGGTGATGAAGCCCGCGCGCAAGGCGAAACTCGGCGGCAGGATAATCATTTCAGACGAGCTAAGCGCAGTTGTGACGGGGATAGGCGAATACGGCGCCCGCGATATCCAATTTGAATTTGACGGCGTATTCGAGGACATCCTCGACAAGGTGGGCAACATGCCTCTGCCGCCGTACATCAAAGAAAAACTTGCCGATAAGGAGAGATATCAGACGGTGTACAGTAAAACGGAAGGCTCGGCGGCGGCTCCTACGGCGGGGCTGCACTTTACGCCCGAACTGATGGACAGGCTGAGGGATATGGGAGTCGACTTTGCCACAGTGCTCTTGCATATAGGCCTCGGCACCTTCCGTCCCGTCAAAGAGGAAAATATCCTCGACCACAAGATGCATACCGAATATTACGAGATAGACAAAGAAAACGCGGACAAGATAAACTCCGCCGTCAAAGAGGGCAGGCGCGTCATCTGCGTGGGCACCACAAGCGTGCGCACCCTCGAAACCGTCGCCGACGAGAACGGCTTTGTGCGCCCCTGCAAAGGCGAAACAAGCATTTTTATATATCCCGGCTACAAATTCAAATGCGTGAAGGGTTTGATAACCAACTTCCACCTTCCGGAGAGCACCCTTATCATGCTTGTGTCCGCCCTCGTAGGTCGCGAAAAGACGCTTGAGATATATCGCGAAGCCGTTGAGGAGCGGTATAGGTTTTTCTCCTTTGGCGATGCGTCAATGTTTATATAAATATAAAGAAAAAGAGGACAAAATGAGATTCGAACTTATTCACGAGGATAAAACTACGGGCGCGAGAGTGGGCAAGCTGTACACCGAGCACGGCGTGATAGATACGCCTTGTTTCATGCCGGTAGGCACTAAGGCGACGGTCAAGGGGCTGTCTCCCGAAGAAGTGCGGGCGACGGGCGCGCAGATATTGCTTTCCAACACCTATCACCTGTATTTGCGGCCGGGGCACGAGCTCATCGAGCGCGCGGGCGGCTTGCACAAGTTTATGAACTGGGACGGCGCGATACTTACGGACAGCGGCGGTTTTCAGGTATTTTCGCTGTCATCTTTGCGCAAGATCACCGAAGACGGCGTGGAGTTTAACAGCTTTATAGACGGCAGCAGGCACTTTTTCTCTCCCGAAAAGTCCATGGAAGTGCAAAGGGCGCTCGGCTCCGACATAGTCATGGCGTTTGACGAGTGCACCTCCCCCGACATAGACCACGACAAGGCGGCGGCGGCGATGGAGCGCACGCTGAGATGGCTTGACAGATGCTCCAAATACAAGCTGAAATCGCATCAGACGCTCTTCCCGATAGTGCAGGGCAACGTCTTTGCCGACTTGCGCGAGGAGAGCGCAAAGCGCACAATCCCCTATTGCACTTGCGGCGTGGCGATCGGCGGACTTAGCGTGGGAGAGCCTCCCGAGACCATGTACAGCATGCTTGACGTGCTGCAGCCTCTGCTTCCGAAGGAGCAGCCGCACTATCTTATGGGGGTCGGCACCGCGGACTACATCGTAGAAGGCGTGGCGAGAGGCGTGGATATGTTTGACTGCGTGCTGCCAACGCGAATCGCGCGAAACGGTACGGCGATGGTGCGCGAAGGCTTTCTGACCATACGCAACGCGCCCTATGCCGAGGATTTCACTCCGCTTGACGCGACTTGCGATTGTTACGCCTGCAAGGGATATACGCGCGCGTACATACGCCACCTTATAAAATCGGACGAGATAATGGGCGGCAGGCTTCTGTCCATACACAACGTGCGATTCCTCGAGCGCCTCGCCGCCGAAATAAGGCAGGCCATACTCGAGGACAGATACGACGCCTTCCGCAAGGAGTTTATGGCGCAATACAAGGGATAAAGGATTTTGGAGCGCATTAAAAAACAATTTAAGCGCTCATAATGCAAAAATTAACTTGCCAAAGTGCAAATATCCTGCTATACTTGACAGGTATAGTCGTAAAAATCGATTGTAAGGAGTAATTTATGTCAATAAACAATTTTCTTTTGGCGGCAGACAGCACAACAAGCGGCGGCTCCAACAACAGCTGGATAATGTTTGTCATAATCGGCGTCGTGCTTGTGCTTATGATAGTGCTGACCATTGTTCCGCAAAAAAAGCGCCAGAAACAACAACAACAGATGATGGACAGCCTGACCGTCGGCACAAAACTTATGACGGTTGGCGGCCTTGTCGGCAAGATCACGCAGGTCAACACCGACAATACCCTCATCGTCAACGTCGGCACGGAGTCCAGCCCCACCCTCATCGTCATAGACAGAAAGGCGGTAGGCTATGTGCTTGAAAACGTCGCGGCGCCCGCTCCCGTTGCCGAGCAGCCCGCAGCAGACGCGGCAGAGACCTTCGAAGCGGAGACTTCCGCAAACGAAGATGAGGATTTCGCAATAAGCGAAGCCGCTCTCGAGACAAGCGCCAAAGAAAGCGTGGAAACAAGCGCCGAAGAAAGCGCTCCGGTAAGCGCGGAAGAGGCGGCCCCTGCAGCCGAAGAAGAATAATCTATCCGATTAGAATGCTTAAAAAGCTGTCCGTTCGGGCAGCTTTTTGCATATTGCGAAGTCGGATAAAATTTGGCGGAGCTACTTTTTGTGGCGGATATTGACCGAGATTATGCCGGAGATGGCGCCGACGACGGGCAGGGTGGCAAGGTCTATAAAACTGAACTTGATGTCCTTGAAGCCGCTGAGCGCCGCGAAGATGAGAAATGTGAACAGCATATAGATAAGCCCGCATACCGCGCCCTTTATAAGTCCGTTTTCCGCGCATTTGAAGCCGATAAGCGTGCCGAGAAGCACGGATATCACCTTTATCGCGATATTGACGGGCATTATGACCTTGGAGGGCAGGGCGGCAAATTTTATTATCATCGCAAAGATAAGCACAAGCGCAAGCGATATCAGCACGCTTATAAGCGTCGCCCTTAAAATATCCGTTATGCTGCATTTGAGGTTTGTTGACTTTTCCATATCAAAAGCATATGACGGCGAGGCGCGGGATATGACGGCGCCAAAATCATGCTTGACTAAAAAAATCAATAAGGTAGCGTATTTTGTTGACTTAAATGTTTTTTACTATTATAATATCTATGTTTTTCCTATACGGAGGTTCATCCTGTGAACAAAAAGAAGAAGTCAATCATCATCTTATCCGTTGTGAGCGTCTTCATAATACTGATGGCGGTTTTCGCGGTGGTTTCCTTCCCGATAGCCGACACGGTATACGATTACAACGGATATGCCAAGACGATCAAGCTCGGTCTGGATATGTCGGGCGGCGTTTCGGCGGTTTTCGAGGTCGCCGACGACGGCCTTGAGGACCTTGACGGGCGCATCAACGGCACTATCAATTCATTGCAGAGCTTGCTTGTCAGCAAAGGGTATACCGAATCGACGGTCACCAAAGGTACAAACAGCAACGGACGTTCCACGATAAGGGTAGAAGTCCCCGACGTGGACGACCCCGAAAGAGTTCTCGACCTCATCGGCCGTCCCGCAAACATCACCTTCAAGGGCGAGGAAGATCCCAATGCGGAATCTGTCATTGTCGGCAGGGAGCACATCTCCAGCGCGTTTGTCACGACGGACGACGACGGCAACTTCGCGGTAGGGCTGCGCTTTAACGACGCGGGCACTACGGCATTCTCGCAGATGACGCAGGACTACCTCAACAAACAGATCTACATCTACAACGGCGACGAACTTGTCAGCGCCGTCACGGTCAACAGTCAGATCACCAACGGACAGGCGATAATCACTCAGGGCAACGGCGGATACACCTATCAGCAGGCGTACGATTTTGCGACTCAGATACAATCTGGCAGCCTTGGCGTCACGCTTAACATCTCCGAAGTGCGCAACATTTCGGCGACGCTCGGCTCCGACGCGGTGCGCGTGGCTCTGATCGCAGGCGCAATAGGCGTAGGACTTATCTTCCTCTTCCTCGGCGCCGTATATCGCGGATTGGGGCTTGCGGCGGACATCGCGCTGTGCGTGTACATCGTGTTGCTTCTGTGGTTCTGCGCAGTGCTGCCTTGGGTGCAGCTGACCCTGCCGGGCATCGCGGGCATATTGCTCTCGATAGGTATGGCGGTCGACGCAAACGTCATCATCTTTGAAAGGATCAAACACGTATACAAGTCCAACAACGCCAAGTCCATCGACACCGCCATCAAGGAGGGCTTCAAAAACTCCACCGCGGCGATCATCGACGGCAACATCACGACCCTCATTGGCGCGGTCGTGCTGTGGATACTCGGCTCCGCGTCCATCGTAGGATTTGCGATCACGCTGTTTATCGGTATAATTTTGTCAATGTTCACATCCCTTGTCATAACAAGGCTTGTGCTTAAATGCTTCGTTCCTCTCAACAGCACGCATCCCGGTTTCTACGGGCTTAAGCGCAAGGCGGAGGATGAAAATTCTTCGGACGAGGAAGAGGCCTCTACGCCTCAGGACATGCAGCCCGCAAAAATTCAAGAATCTGCTTAATACCTTCAGCGTAAGCAAGCATGCAAAGATATATGCGGCTGTGCCTCTTGTCGTAGTGCTTATCGCGGTCATAATCATAATCGCGCTGGGCGCCACAGGCGGCAGCTATACCGACGCGGTCGGCATCGGCATAGACTTCGAAGGCGGCTCCGTCGTCACGGTCACGCTTGGGCAGGACGCGATAGACAAGTATGAGGAAAACAGGGACAAGATCGTCGAAGCCATCGAAAAGCACGGCGTTACGGTAAGCTACATCCAGCAACAGCGCGCGGGCAACGTAGACGATTCGTCCATAGCCTTCAGATATAAGAACATCTACAACGACGACGCTAAAATAAACGAGCTTAACGAGACCATCCGCGACGAAATCAACGCGCTGTATCCCGAAAAAGACAACGTCACTTACGAGTCCATCGGCGCAACCGCCGCGCAGGATCTGCTGTCAAAAGCGGGCATAGCGCTTGCGGTCTCCGTCACGCTTATACTCATCTACATCATCATCAGATTTACGCTGATGAGCGGCTTTGCGGCGATCATCGCGCTTATCCACGACGTAGTCATCATGTTTGCCCTCACCGTGATTTGCAGAGTGCAGATAAACAGCTCGTACGTGGCGGCAATGATCACGATAATCGCGTACTCCATCAACAACACGATCATCATCTTCGACCGCTGCCGCGAATCTCTCAAGCCTCTCAAGGGCAGCAAGAATATTGACTATAAGGGCATCGGCGACGAGGCGGTGCGCAACACAATGACGCGTTCCATCTATACCACGCTGACGACCATGATCACGGTCATATTCCTTGCGATACTCGGAAGCGAGACCATACGCGAGTTCTGCGTGCCCATCATCCTCGGCTTGATCGCGGGCTTCTATTCCTCCGTCTTCCTTGCCACTCCTCTGTGGAGCGCAATGTCCAAGTCCTTTGACAAGACCAAGGAGAAGTATGCAAAGCGCCACGCGGTGTCCTACGACAATAAGAACGACGCCGAAAGCGCCGCTCCCGCGCAGGAAACGGCCGCTGTGGAGGGCGCAAGCGCGCAACCTTCCGACATCAAGCCTCAGGTCAGAAAAGAGACGGAAGAAAAGAAAAAGTCCAACACAATATACAAGTATTCAAAGAAGAATACCACCTTCAAGAAGAAGAAATAACGCGTTGCCTTTTTGCGCCCCTTACAGCGTTGCCTGTAGGGGCGCATTTTATATCGAGGGGGATAAAAATATACCGCTTGGGAGAACTGTATGGAATATGCGGTAAAAATCAAAGACGTCCGACTTGACGACGCGAATAAGGCGCTTGCGAAGAGGCTTGGGATATCCGAGCGGTTTTTAAGTTTGCTGCTCTCGCGCGGGATAGGCGCGGACGAGGTGGAACAATATCTGCACCCCTCTTTTGAGCAACTCGGCTCCCCTTTCGACATTGATGGGATGCGCGAGGCGAGCGACAGGCTTCGCAGGGCGATAGACGGCAAGGAGAGAGTGCTCATCTACGGCGACTACGACTGCGACGGGATATGCGCGGTCTCCATTCTCACGCTGTTTTTGAGGGATAAGACCGACGTCACATATTTTATCCCCGACCGCAACAAGGACGGCTACGGCATATCTCGCTCCGCGCTGGAGAGGGCGTTCGCGGCGGGAAAACCCTCTCTTGTCATCACCGTGGACTGCGGCATAACCGCCGTAAGCGAGACGGAATATATTAAATCGCTCGGAATAGACGTCATAGTCACCGACCATCACGAGCCGCAGGAGCAGATCCCCGACTGTATCGTCGTCGATCCCAAACTTGACAGGCGCGGATTTTACGAACTGTGCGGCGCGGGAGTGGCTCTCAAGCTGGTGGAGGCCATGTCTTCGAGGCAGGAGGCGCAAAAATATTTCGATATAGCGGCGATAGCGACTATCGCGGACGTCGTGCCTCTTGTAAGCGACAACAGAGTCATCGCATATTTTGGCCTTAAGCAGATAACAAATTCGCCGCGCAAGGGCATAAAGATGTTGCTTGGGCAGGAGAGCGTCTCCTCGCAGGACGTCATGTTTCGGCTTGCTCCTAGGATGAACGCCGCGGGAAGGCTCGGCTCCGCAATGAAAGTCATAGGACTGTTTACCGAAAGCGACTATTTTATGCTCAAGACGCTCTCCGAGGAGCTTGCGCGCGACAATTCGAGGCGACAGGATATGTGCGAGGTCGTCGTCGAAGAGGCGAAGAGCATGCTTAAAGGCGCGGATTTCAACGACCTTGGCATAATCGCGCTGTACGGAGAAAATTGGGAGGCGGGAGTGATAGGCATCGCCGCCGCAAGGCTTGTGGAGGAATTCAAGCGCCCGGCCGTGCTTTTTGCGAAGAACGGAGACGAACTTAAGGGCAGCGCGAGGTCTGTTCCCGGCGTGAATATTTTTGAACTTTTCAGCAATCTGAACGATTATTTTACCACTTTCGGCGGGCATGCGCAGGCCGCCGGAGTGGGTATGAAGCTTGAAAATTTCGAGGCCTTCAGGCAGGCCGCGAACAGGCTTATACTAAGCGAACATCCCGCAAAGGACTTTATTCCGCCAATTGCGTGCGAGATGGAGCTCGACAAAAATTCGGATTGCATAGCTTTTGCAAAAGAACTCGAACTTATGGAGCCGACGGGCTACGGCAACGCGCGGCCGACTTTCCTGATGAGGGACGTCAGCTGCAACTTTGAGAGGATAGGCTTTACTCAGCACGTCAAATGCGCGGACAAGAGGCTTGACATCCTCGGATTTTCCCGCTTTTACGAGGCGCTCGGCTACAATTCGGGCAAGATGGATATGGAGGTCACGCTCTCCCTCAACGTGTTTCAGAACAACGTGACGGCGCAGGCGGGGCTTCGCTCTTTCAGGCTTAAGGAAGTAGCGCTCTCGGACGACGACGCGGCGTGCATGAACGTGCACGGGCTCGCTCTGGAGGGCAAGGCGGACATCGAGGGCATAGACGCGGACAAGATAGTGGAGTTGCTTTCAAAGCCTTTCGGCACGCTGATAGTGTGCTTTTGCAAGGCGGATATCGACCGGGTGACGGGGCTTTGCAAAGAGGCGGCGTCCCTTCCCGTATATGTGGGCGGAATGCCCGCGCTCAACCCCGAAAACGCGATCGTCCTCTGCCCGGGGAGCCTGTTCGATTATGGATATTATCAAAATATAATAATTGCGGGCGATCCCATAAGCGAGGGGCTTATCGCGCATATGGGCAAGAGGGTCTACGCGCTCGAGGGACTTAGCGTCGCGCCTCCCGCGATAAGCGACGCCACGCTGAGGGCGATCTTCAGAGAACTTGCCGCGCTTTCAAAAAGCGTGGACAGGGCGGGCAGTATGCGCAAGATATATATGGCGCTGCGCTCGAGGTATAAGGTGAGCGAACAGACTTTCCTCATCGCCATGCGCATATTCGACGAACTTGGCATAGCCGCCGTGTCCGACAGGGGAAGGATAAGCGTATCCCGCTCCCCCGTGAGGCTTGCGGACTCCGCTACATACAGAAACATCCGCCATGCGGACGCATAAAATCAACTATTGATTTTAGCGCGATGTTGAGATAATATATTATCATAAAGTCATCAGGCTTTCGGCAAAGTCCGGGAGCATAAGACAGCGCGACGCCGCCTCAAGCGCGGCAAAACGCCCGCAAAGGGTACGAGGATATGGAAGACCTGCTTGTAAAACTCAGAAGAAGCTATCCCGACAAATACGCGGAGATAAAACGCGCGTACGATTTCGCAAAAGCTGCGCACGAGGGGCAAAAACGCATGTCCGGAGAGGACTATTTTGTGCATCCATGCGCCGTTGCGGAGATACTTGCGGATTTCGGCTTTGACAGCTCTACGGTCATAGCCGCTTTTTTACACGACGTGCTTGAGGATACGCCGCACACCCCGGAGGAACTCAGCGAGATGTTCGGCGAGGAGATTCTGGAACTTGTCGACGGCGTTACAAAACTTGATAAACTTCAATTTGTCAACCGCGAGGAGGCGCAGGCGGAAAATTTCCGCAAGATTTTCATCGCTATGGCGAAGGATCTGCGCGTCATAATAATAAAACTTGCGGACAGATTGCACAACATGCGCTCGCTCGGCTGCATGCCCCCCGAAAAACAACAGCGCATCGCGCGCGAGACCCTCGACATCTACGCGCCGCTTGCGGGCAGACTTGGAATATCCTTCTTCAAGTGCGAACTTGAAGACCTCAGCATGAAATATCTCATGCCCGACGCGTACAGATATATAAGCGAAAGCGTGGCGAAGCGCAGAAGCGAAAGGCAAAAATTTCTCGACACGATTTGCGAGCAAATAGAGGACAAACTTAAAGAGATGCACATCAAGGGCGAGGTCAACGGCAGGCCGAAGCACTTTTACAGCGTGTATCGCAAGATGAGCAAGCTTAATATCGACATAGACCAGATATACGACCTGCTTGCCGTGCGCATAATCGTGGAAAGCGTTAAGGATTGTTATACCATGCTCGGCGAGATCCACACGATGTGGAAGCCTATGCCGGGGCGCTTCAAGGACTATATCGCGATGCCTAAGGCCAACAACTATCAATCCTTGCACACCACGGTCGTGACCCCGTACAACGAGACCTTCGAGATACAGATCCGCACATACGAGATGCACCGCGTCGCGGAATACGGCGTCGCCGCGCATTGGAAGTATAAGGAAGGCACTACGGGCATAGACAGCGAGCTTGACAGCAAGGTCAGGTGGCTGCGCGAAGTCATGGACGCGCAAAAGGATATTGACGGCGCCAAGGAATTTATGGACGCCGTAAAGATAAACGTCTTTGACGACGAAGTCTTCGTCTTTACGCCAAAAGGAGACGTGTACGGCTTGCCCGTAGGCTCCACGCCCGTGGACCTTGCGTACAAGATACACTCGCAGATAGGCAACAAGTGCGTCGGCGCAAAGATAAACAAGAAGATAGTGCCGCTCTCCACAAAGATGCAGACGGGCGACATAGTTGAAATAATCACCTCCAACTCCTCAAAAGGTCCCAGCCTCGACTGGCTGAAGTTTATAAGAAGCGCCTCGGCAAGGTCCAAGATCCGCGCTTTCTTCAAGAAGGAGCGCCGCGACGAAAATATCGCGCGCGGCAAGGACATGCTTGAAAGAGAGGCGAAGAGAAGGGGATATAACCTCGGCGAGATCTTCACCCCCGAAACCCTGCACGCCATACTCACAAGGCATGGTATCGGCAGCGAGGACGACCTGTATGCGGCGGTCGGATACGGCGGACTTACCACAAATCAGGTTCTCAGCAAGATAATCGAGAGCTTCAAGGAGGAGCCTCCCGCAATCTCGCTAGCTGATGAGTCCATCGCCCTCAGGACGGACGGCGGCAAACCCCGCAAGCACTCGAAGAGCGGCATACTTGTCAACGGAAACGCAAACTTCACGGTGAGGATGGCACAATGTTGCTCTCCCGTCCCCGGAGACCCGATAATAGGCTACATCTCGCGAGGCAGAGGAGTATCCGTCCATCGCGCGGACTGTCCCAACGTCAAGGGGATGGAAGAGGAAAGACTTATCAACGTCAGCTGGGATATAGACGGCAACGAAAGTTTCAATTCCACGTTGCTGCTGCTTTGCGAAAACAAGGGCGGACTGCTTGCCACCATCACCACGGCGATATCCAATATGCACATCGAAATAGTCGCCGCAAACGTGCGCATAACCGAGAAGGGCGGCATGGGCGAAGTGTCCGTGACGGTGCTTGTAAAGCGCGCGAGCGAGCTTGAGGACCTTGTGCGCAAACTTCGCTCCATCGACGGGATAATCAGCGTAAGGCGATAAATTGCGCGTCTCACGCCGATCAAACTCCGAAAAGTATTCTAAAATATCCGATTTTTTGTAAAACTTTGCTTTTGAGAGGTCAAAATGCAGCTATATCATTTGTACAGTTCGGTCATGCACACAAACACCTATCTCGTCTATGGGGACAAGGCGGCGTTTGTAGTCGACCCGGGCGACGAGGA
Organism: uncultured Clostridia bacterium; assembly: GCA_947589635.1. GTDB lineage: Bacteria > Bacillota > Clostridia > Christensenellales > CAG-917 > CAG-475. The sequence goes on from CANQCC010000016.1 coordinate 11,417, forward strand.
ATGCGCCGCAAAACTTAAAAACATGATAGGAAAACTTCACGCGAAACTTGACGGGATACTCATAACCCACGCGCATTTCGACCACATCGCGGGCGTAAGCAAATTAAAGCGCCTGTTTGAGGAAGACGATCCCAAAATATATTTTCCGAAAGACGAGACGGACTATATCTCAAGCAGCAAAAACGTCGGAAAGTATATGGGCATAAAGGTGGAACCTTTCGTCCCCGACGTGTTGCTTGAAGGCGGAGAAAGCATACGTGTGGCGGGACTTGACCTTGACGTCATCTCCACGCCGGGGCACACCAAGGGCGGACTTTGTTATAAACTTCTCGACAAAATTTTCACGGGAGACACCATCTTTTTCACATCCTACGGCAGGACGGACCTGTATGACGGCGACCTTGAAATACTTAGGCAAAGCATAAAAAATCTGTTTGCACTCGAGGGCAATTTTGTGTTGCTGCCCGGGCACGGAGAGCCAACCACTCTTGAATTTGAGAGGAAGAACAACCCCATCCTCGAAGAGGACGGCAAGGATAACGGCGGCGCGGACAATGATGGCAACGCTGACGACGCGAGCGAAAAAGAGGAATAGCGGGCGGACAAACGGGAATGATAAACTTTACTTGCAGCAACGAGGAATATGCGGGAGATCTTGCCGAGCTCATTCGTCTTTTTGACAGCCGCTTTGACGGCGAGCTTTCGCTTGACGTCAGTTATACGCGCATGGCGGGAGCGCTTAAGGTCTCGATAAAGGCGGACGCTTTTGAAAATTTCGAAAAGAACTTCATTTATCCGATAAAAGGGGACTCTCCTCTCGTCGTAAAGCGCGAGGAAAAGCGCTGCCTGAAGATGGCGATATACAGCGCGCTCGTGTTCATCACGGGGATAAGGCTACCGTACGGATGCCTGACGGGTATCCGTCCCACAAAGCTGTACGTCGAGGTGGACTCCTCGCCTGAAATTTACGGCAAGAGCGCGCGCAGAGTGTTCAAAGAAGACTACGACGTCAGCGAGGGCAAGGTGCAGCTTATCGAGCGTATAGTCGACGTCCAGAAACCACTGCGCAACAAGGATGAAAAGGACATGGATATGTTTATATTCATTCCGTTTTGCCCCTCGCGATGCGCGTATTGTTCGTTTGTAAGCCTTGCGATAGACAAACAGCGCAAGCTGGTGCGCCCATACATAGACTGCCTCATAAGAGAGATCGAGCAGACAAAAGAATTTATAGCGCAAAACGATATAAAATTGCGCGCTGTGTACGTCGGCGGCGGCACTCCCACATCCATAGGCGTAGACGGCCTTGACGAAGTGCTGTCCCACCTTCCCGCGGCGCCCGAATTTACGGTAGAAGCGGGGCGGCCGGACACCATAGACAAGGATATGGTTGACATGCTGCTGCGCCACGGGGTGACAAGGATATCCGTAAATCCGCAGACCTTCAACGACGCCACGCTGGAACTTATCGGCAGAAAGCATCGCGCGCGGGACATCTACAACGCATACGCGCTTGTCAAGGGAAAAATGGACGTCAATATGGACCTCATCGCGACTTTGCCCGGCGAGAGCTTTGAGGATTTCAAAAACAGCGTGGACATCTGTCGCGCGCTCTCTCCCGAAAATATCACCGTGCACACGCTGTACATGAAGAAGGGATCGGAGCTTAAAAACAGCAAGTACGTCGGTGCAAACTTTCAAGAGGCAAGCAAAATGGTGGACTATGCCTATTCAAAACTTCTCGAAGCCGGATACGCGCCCTACTATATGTACAGGCAGAAGTACACAAGCGGCAACCTTGAAAACGTCGGATACGCAAAGCCCGGCAAGGAGTGCGTTTACAATATCGACATCATGGAAGAGGACACGTCCATACTTGCGTGCGGCGCGAACGCGATATCCAAAAAGTGGGAGAAGGACAAAAATCTGATCACGCGCTGCGCAAACTATAAAGAGCCTCTCGAATACGTCAAAAACATATATATGATGCTAAAAAGGCAGCGGGAGTTCTGGAAAGAATCAAATTAAAATCAAACCGAAATAAATTAAATAATCCAACCTAATCAAACCGAAATAACATACCAAATAATATAAATAATCAAACCTAATAAGTTTACATAAAAAATTTTCGCGGACGCGGGAAAATCAGTTGACACGCGGCGATAATTTTGATAATATATCGAGGCAAGTAAAGGTTTCCTTTCACCATCAGCGCTCGCGAAGTGGTTGTCACAAAGTATATTCGCTTTGATGTCGGGATGTCTTTACGCGCCCGACATTTTTTGTCGGCAAATACCATAAACAGGAGCGACATTTGAAAGAACTTCTTATCAACGATCAGATCAGAGACCGCGAAGTGCGCCTGATTGGCGAGGATGGACAGCAATACGGCGTGATCTCCATTCGCGACGCAAGGCAGATCGCGGAAGAAAAGGGGCTTGACCTTTGCAAGGTGACGCCTCCGGGACAGACCCCCGCGACTTGCAAACTTATGGATTACGGCAAGTATCGCTACGATCAGCAAAAGCGCGAAAAAGAGGCCAAAAAAAATCAGACCGTGACCGAAATCAAGGAGATAAGGCTTTCCGCCACCATCGACATCGGAGATACGACAAGGCTTGCGGCGCAGACGGCAAAGTTTATCGAAAAAGGCAACAAAGTCAAGGCGTCCATCCGCCTGAAGGGCAGACAGCAGGCGCATCCGGAGATCGCGGTCGGCATCGTAAGCGACTACATCGAGATGGTCAAGGAGGCAAGCTCCGCTCCCGTCGCGGTTGAAAAAGCTCCCACTCAGGAGGGCAGAATGATATTCACCATCCTCGCCCCCGCAAAGACCAAGTAAATTTTATGTGGCACGAAAGTGCGTAGCAAAATATAAGGAGGCAAATCATGCCAAAACAGAAAACACACAGCGGTGCAAAAAAACGTTTCCGCCCTACAGCAAACGGACTCTATAAAAGAGGACATTCCGCGCACAGTCACCTTCTGACAAAGAAGAGCCGTAAGAGGAAGAGAGATCTTCGCTCCATCGACTATATCGACGAGACAAGGTCCAACGAAGTCAAGAGACTTTTGCCATACAAATAAGGAGGTCGGACTATGAGAATTAAGAGAGCGGTCAACGCAGTAAAAAAGCGCAGAAAAATAATGAAGCAGGCAAAGGGCTACTATGCAGGTAAACATGCCCTTTACCGTGTGGCAAAACAGCAACTTCTTAAGAGCGGCGTATACGCATACGTCGGCAGAAAGCAGAAAAAACGCGATTTCAGACAGCTTTGGATTGCAAGAATAAACGCTGCGGCAAGGATGAACGGCATAAGCTATTCTCAACTTATGCACGGCCTCAAGGTCGCGGGCATCGACCTCAACAGGAAAGTGCTCAGCGAAATCGCCATAAGCGACCCGGCATCATTTGCGGCGCTTGCCGAAAAGGCCAAGAGCGCGCTTAAATAACGGCATTCGGCGGGACGTTACCCGAAAGGGCAATATTCCGCCTTTTTGTTAAAAGTGGAAATAATCACGTCTACTCAAAACCAATACGTCAAGCTTGCGCGCTCGCTGTCGCAAAAGAAATACCGCCTCGAGACGGGACTTATACTTGCCGAGGGGATAAATCTTTTGCGCGATATGCCAAAAGAAATAGGAATAGAATACCTGTTTTTCACACACTACAGGCATGACGAGGTGCTGACGCTGCTTGAAAAGTACGGCATTGACGAGTCCGACAAGCGCGTGATGTGCGTGACGGATTCCGTCATGGAAAGCTTTGCGGATACCGTGACTCCATACGGCATAGCGGCGGTCGTAAGAATGCCGTCCACGGCGTATACGGACCCGACGGGCAACGCGATACTTCTTGACGGAGTGGCGGACCCGGGCAACGTCGGAACGGTCATTAGGACGGCTGCGGCGGCGGGATACGAAGACGTATATCTTCTTGATTGCGCGGAAGTTTTCTCGCCCAAGGTCATAAGATCCTCTCTCGGCGGCATATTCAGAGTGCGCGTGCACGAGGTCGACCTTGAAAGAGCGGAAAAACTTGTGACGGAGTTCAACAGCGCGGTGCTAGATATGGGCGGGCAAAACCTGCTCGAGACGCGGCTTAAGACCCCCGTGTTGCTGATAGCGGGCAGCGAGGCGCACGGCGTGAGAGAAAGCCTCAGGCAGAAGACGAAAGCCTTTTTCGCTCTGCCCATGAAAAATGGGATAGAATCCCTTAACGTTGCGGTCGCGGCGGCGATCGCGATGTATCAAACGGTATAGGAGAATTTGTATGAGCGGACACAGCAAATGGCATAATATCCAGCAGAAAAAGGGAAAGACGGACGCCGCAAGAGCCAACATCTTTACCAAGATCGGGCGCGAAATAGCCGTCGCCGTCAAGGAAGGCGGCGCAGATCCCAACTCCAACAGTAAACTTGCGCAGGCCATCGCCAAGGCGAAGGACAACAACATGCCCAACGACAACATCAACCGCAGCATCAAGAAGGCAAGCGGTGAGCTGAACTCCATAAACTATGAAACAATGGTCTACGAGGGTTACGGCGTGGGCGGAACGGCAATAATCGTCGAGGCGCTTACCGACAACAAAAACCGCACCGCGGGCGACGTCAGGCACCTGTTTGACAAATTCGGCGGAGCGATGGGGACTTCGGGCTGCGTGTCCTTTATGTTCAAGCGCAAGGGCGTCATCACGATTGCCAAGGCGGATATAGAAGAGGATGACCTTATGCTTATAGCGCTCGACGCGGGCGCGGAGGACCTCAATTCCGACGACGACGAAGTGTTTGAGGTGTATACCGACAGCGCGTCGCTTACGGCGGTCAGAGCCGCTATGGAGGAAGCGGGCGTCAAGATTTTGTCTGCGGAGGTCTCCATGATCCCCGACAGCTATGTGGACCCGACCCCCGATCAGCAGTCCACGCTTCTCAAACTTATCGACAAACTTGAGGAGCTTGACGACATTCAGGACGTCTATCACAACGCAAATCTTACGATAGACGACGAAGAATAAAAAATATCGCTTGACATTTTTTACATACGGTGTTATATCATATATGGCATAAATATGAAAATTATTTCATATTGTGCCATATTTGTAAATTGTGCGCGCATGGGCGCGCGGGTGAAATATGGAAAAGAGCATTTATCTCGATCATGCCGCAACGACTCCGCTCAGCAAAAAAGCTTTCGAGGCAATGACCCCGTATTTTTCGGACGCGTTTGGCAACGCGAACTCCCAGCACGTCTACGGACGGGAGGGCGCGAAGGCCGTCAGCGAGGCGAGGGCTACCGTCGCGAGAGCGATAGGCGCAAAGCCGTCCGAAATTTACTTTACCTCGTGCGGGACGGAGGCGGACAATTGGGCGATAAAGGGGATCGCGGCGGAGTATGCCTCAAAGGGCAAGCACATAATAACCTCCGCAATCGAGCATCCCGCGGTCTACACCACCTGCAAACAGCTTGAAAAGTTTGGCTTTGAGGTCACATATCTTCCCGTCGACGGCGAGGGATTCGTCTCGGCAGAGGAGCTTGAAAAGGCGATAAGACCGGACACGATACTTGTAAGCATAATGTTTGCCAACAACGAGATCGGCACTATCGAGCCCATCAAGAGGCTTTGCGAGGTCGCTCACGGCCACGGCGTCATCTTCCATACCGACGCGGTGCAGGCGACGGGCGCGGTCAGATACGACGTAAAGGACCTTGGCGTAGATATGCTGTCAATGTCGGCGCACAAATTTTACGGGCCTAAGGGCGTGGGAGCGCTGTATATCCGCAACGGACTTAAGATAGGCAAATTTATGACGGGAGGGGAGCAGGAGCGCGCGCACAGAGGCGGCACTACCAACACTCCCGGCGTAGTGGGTATGGCGGTCGCGCTTGACGAGGCGATGCAGAACCTCGAAAATGACGCCGCGTACGTCGCGTCGCTTAGGGACAGATTTGTGCAAAAAGTCATCGCCAATATAGACGACATTTTGTACAACGGTCCAAAGGATACGTCCAAGAGATTGCCCAACAACGCCAACTTCAGCTTCCGCTATATAGAGGGCGAAAGCATACTCTTCTCGCTGGATCTTGCGGGAGTCAGTGCGTCGTCCGGGTCGGCATGCTCGTCCGCGTCGCTGGATCCTTCAAGGACCTTGCTGTCCATAGGCGTCCCCGTAGGCACGGCGCATGGCTCAATTCGCTTCACGTTTGGCAAGCATAACACGATCGAGGACGTGGATTATACCGTGGACGTCCTCGTCGAGACCGTAAGGAGACTGAGAGAGATGTCTCCGCTGTACGTAAAAAAATAATAGGGCGCTGCCCATTGGAGTATATATGTATAACGAGAAAGTCATGGAAATCTTCAAAAATCCTCAGCATATGGGCGAGGTGGAAAATTATAACGCCATAGGCACGGTAGGCAACGAAGTGTGCGGCGATATAATGCAAATCACCATGCGCATCGAGGACGGCATAATCAAGGACGCAAAGTTCAAGACCTTCGGCTGCGCGGCGGCAGTCGTTTCAAGCTCCACC
>CANQCC010000017.1 GCA_947589635.1 uncultured Clostridia bacterium
GTAGCTCAGTTGGTAGAGCAGCTGATTTGTAATCAGCAGGTCGGGGGTTCGAGTCCGTCCACCGGCTCCACCAAAAATTGAATATGGGAGAGTTCCCGAGTGGCCAAAGGGGGCAGACTGTAAATCTGTTGCGCTTCGCTTCAATGGTTCAAATCCATTCTCTCCCACCAAAATCCCGTGAATCCGTTTGCTAAAAGGATTTGCGGGGTTTTTCTTGTGCTGAGATTTGGCACCATTTCAGCGCACAATTTAGTCCTTCTCACGCAATTCTCACATCTGCTTATTTGGAAATGATTATTTCGTCAAGCATATCTGCAAGCTTTAACTTGGATTTGACCTGAACGTGACTGTATGTATCTGCCGTGAGCTTGTATGTTGAGTGACCCGCCCACTCCTGCAGCTCGCGCATAGATGCGCCTTGTTCGAGCAAAAGGGAAATATTGGTATGCCTTAGCTCGTGCAGTCTGAGCCTTCTCAAGCCTGCCTGCTCGCATAGCTTCGGAAAAGCGCGTGAAACGTATTCAAGCGGGATTATATCGCCGTTGTCGCGGACACACACAAAATCATCCCACGCGTGATTGTAGCCTTTGTAACGCGCTCTGCGTTCGTCCTGAGCCTGCTTGATACTCTTTAGATAATCTACGGCTGACTGTGGCATAGGAAAGCTGCGGAGCGATGCTGCCGTTTTAGCCGTGGGTTCATAATACAACTCTCGCGACTTGTTGGGATTGCCCTTGTCCTTAACTACGCCCGCTACCGTTAGCACACCTCTGTCAAAGTCAATGCAACTCCATCTCAAGCCAATTATTTCACCCCGCCGTAAACCAAACCAAGCTGCAAGCCTGACGATTATCTCAATCGGTTTGCCTTTTGCATAATCAAGCAGTTTGTTGAGTTCGACGACATTGTAGTAATTAGCCAAGTGCTTTTCAATCTTTGGCAATTGTACATTATCGGCGGGATTGCGGTTTAATCGCTCTGTTTTGACTGCATAGGCAAGCGCACGATGGATATAACTGTGATAATGCTTTATCGTGTTAGCACTCACTTTGTCAATATCCTGCTTGAAATTGTAAAATTCTTGCAAGTCTTTGCCTTTGAGTTCCGAAAGTTTGATTTTGCGTTCGGAAAAATACGGAGCGATGCAATGATGGATAGCCTGAAAATATGAGTGATATGTGCTTAACGCAAGGCTTCGTTTTATCTCCTCAAGCCACCATATGAGATAGTCAGAAAAAAGGATGTCAATATCAACTAGCTGTATCTTGTCTTGATACTCTCGGAGCAGGCTTAATCGCCTCTGCTCAAGCTTGCGCGCACAGTGTTCGCCGACTTTGTATTCAGTCTTAATCCACCGCTGTACTCGTTTTTGGTTCTGCGTGTAGTCAATCATCACATAATATCTGCCGCTTTTTGATTTAATGGTTGCCGTCATATAAAATGCCTCCTATCTTTGACGGCAATCGACGCATAATCATTATAAGCTATTCTTGTCCTAAAATCAAGTAACAATGTGTAATCACCTCAAAATCAATATTTTGCGTTTATGATAGTGTAAATCACTATATGTAGTATGCTTTAATTCTCTGCCCGCTCTTTTTTTCAGTCACCGACCGACCGAAAAATCAAGCAGGCGATTATCCCCAAGAATAGGGGTTTTATTTATTTCTGACAATGGTTTTCGCTTGCTTTGCAAGCCGGTTGAGCAGGCTTTATTTTATATGTATAATTATTTTCTATCTGCCTGCTCGACCGTATAAATCTATTTCAATTCTGTTTTTAACTTATTATCATTTTCAGCCTAGCGGCTGCAATCTCACACATTGATTTATGTACCGTTTTATATACATTATTTAGCGTTCGATTGGTTCATTTCTCTCTTACTTTTTATAATTTTCTCTTTAAGGAAATTTTTCGTAAATGCCCTATTATAGGCACTTTACAGACACGTCTAGCACACTCGATGTGCTAGCTGATGTTGCGGCATCATTCATTCAGCCAATTGGTTAGCAATGTTCTCATTCTCTCGCTGGGTAAGTAAAGATTGATAATTTCGTTACTGGTTGTAACTCTGATGTTACTGCGCCATATCCATTGCAGGAGGCTTGATAATGCAATGCTGTCTTGATTTATCTTTATCCCGTGCTGCTCAAAGAATTTGGATATTTCTGGATTAACAAACCAATTCACACAATAAGCTAAGCAAGTTCTATCTTGATAATCGTTTGATGCTCTGCAATTGCAAGGGACAAACCCGCTTGAATATCCCCGACCTTTGAGCCGATTCCGACTGTCTGCAAAGGTTGTCCACATTACTTTATTGCCGGAAGCTTTAACCACATTTCGGAAAAAGTTGTAAACATTGTTTTTGAGTTGTAGGATATACCTTTTATTATACGGGCTCCGGAAGTATGTACTTGATAACGCTGTTGGTTTCTGGTTCAAATTTTGATTCAGCACACCATCATATATTTGTAGCCTGCTCTTTATTGTCTGCTTATCTGGCTTGAAATAGTCAACAATTGAGTATTTGCCGTCGGTCTGGATTATGCTCTTTATCTGGTATTCGATTTTATACAAGTCAAAATACGCCTGCATCAAACTGCCTTTAAATAGGTATGTCAATATATAGATTTCGTCAAAAAGCTCGAAAATTTCGTGTGGAAAATGCCAAAGGTAAAATCTGTCATCGACTACAAATAAGCACTCGTTTTTTGCAAGTATTCTGACATCATTAAATCGGGTGTCATAGTCTGAGCCTATCCAACGTACAAGCCCGGATGCATCTATCTCAATATCGTGATTGGATAGCAAATATTGATAATCTTCTTTACCCTCGAAATGAAACGGGGAGACACAGTCTATTGCTTCATCAAGAATGAGTGTATAGCTATTTTGCTTTAAGGCGCTTTTGCACCGACCGTCAAACCGTCTGAATAATTCGTGGGTGCTGATAATGTCAAGCGAGTTTTGGAGCAGACTTGCGATATTGCCTAATTTGCCCGCTCCTAAATTCTTTGGTTCATACATTCGCCTGCTTGTACTGTTTTTGATTCGCTCGACCTCTGATAAAAAAGGCGTGATATACAAATAGTTTCTGTCTGGGTTCTGGTTCAATAGCTCTGAAATTGCAAAGCTGGTTTTGCCTGACCCCATAATGGAGTCAATAATTGTTATTTTGCTTATATAATCACCTCCCCACCGGCTTGCGCCTGAGATAGTTTTCGTTTCGGATTTTATCAAGCTCGATACGATAATCTTCCTGCAAATCCTTGTCGTCTGGATTGTACAATATTTCAGTTATCATTGCTTGCAGTTTGGTATGTTGCTCTTTTGTCACCCATAGTAAATTGCTTGCCCTATTGTTGCGCGGGTTATTGTCAATGTGATGCACCTCTGGCTTATTGAGCAGGTTACGGCACCATAACTGACCGACCATCGAGGCGACCCGCTCATAACGCTGTTGACCTTTTTGACCGAGGGCTAATGTCACCTGCTGATAGCCGTGGCTGGCAAGAGAGGGCGATAACTCTTTACACTGCGACAAGTTAAAAATTCTGCCAAGATTGCTGACGGCGTATTGCTGGCTTGTGTATTGCCTTTTCTTGCCCGATAATCCCCACAATTTTAGATACTCGTTTGGCGCGAGCTGGATTTTACCGAAGGGTGATTGCTTGCCCTTATTGTCAAGCCTGCTCTTTAGCTTTAAAACATCGTCACGCGATACCTGCGTTGGTTTTGAGTCTGGCTGTACGGATATATAGCCTTTGTCAATAAAATGCCTCGTTGCGCTGTCACTTTTGTTGAGTATCTGCGCGGCTTCTTCAATCGAAATGTAATCTGTATTGTCCATGTCTTCTTACCTCGTTAAAAATGATATTTTTTTAAATAGTTGTCGATTCTCTCTAATGTTGCGTTGCTGAGTTCAAGCTGTCCGTGTTGCCACTTCCATAATGTAGAAACATCCAATTTGACCCGCTGACAAAATGCCGACTTAGACACGCCAAGCTCATTTATAAACCTCTCCACGCGATTCATTAAACTCATTAAATCACCTCCGTATATCAATCAATCTTTTTTCTCTTTGCCCGAGCGGGCGCACTGACCTTTAAAAAGATAACAAAAAAAGATTATGCAAAAAGATACAGTAAACAAACATACTATAATAGTATGCTGTCACCGTATCAATCGCATAATCATATTGCCGTTCTAAATATGATTGCCCGCCCTGCGCTTTCTGGCATACAGTCTTAGCACTAACCAATATCAAAGGGCGACAAGGATTATTTGTCACTTAATAAACGCACATGGACTTTCGGCGTCATCACTAATAAGTATAGCCGACGTGATTGATTCTGTCAACCACTTCGCCACTGTAAATTTTTGGATTTTGCAATTTTGGCGTATTGCACATAAAAGCGAATAAATACGTCTGCTATTTGTACATATTGACCAAAGAATAAAACGAGAATTTTATTTACATTTGTACGCTTGTAAACCCCCAATAATTGAGGCTTTACAGCGGGGCAAAGTCAAAATTTTGAAAGTAAAAAATCTAAACGCCCAAGAATGGAGGGTTTGCAAAAATAAGAGTTAATCGTCGTTGTCATCGGCGACAAATTCAATTATATCTCCTGGTTGCACGCTTAGCAAACGGCAAAGGGTTTCGATATTGTCTGCCGATATGCTCGTGTCGCCGGTTCTGAATTTCTGCAAAGTCGATTCGCTGAATATCTTATTGCGCCTGATGAGGCTTGTATTAAAACCCACCCGCTTTAACGCTTGCAAGACATCTATTTTATATTTTAATGACAAATATATCACCTCATATTAAATATAACATACCTATTACACGAAATCAAGTGTAAATTTGCATAAAAGATGCACAATTATTTACACTAAAATTCGTGTATTTTGCATATTGACTTTACACGAAAACTAGTGTATCATATAAGTACAGTCAAGGACAAAACACCGACAAAAAAGAAAAGGAGATTTAATAATGAGTATCAATGAGATGGAAAGCAAAGTTGCAAAGTTACTCGAATGGGAGGCACTTCTCGAAGAGGCAAAGCAGGAAGCCGAAACCCTGCGCGACGAAATTAAAATGGAAATGCTCAATCGCAACACCGAAGAACTTGAAACCGGTCGTTATATCGTTCGCTGGACATCAATAATGTCAAACCGTTTCGACACCACCGCCTTTAAAAAGGAACACGGCGAAATGTACAAAATGTACACTAAGCAGACCACAAGCAAGCGTTTCACCATCGCACAATAACAGACATAGCACGCTGAGCTACCGGCGTTTACACGGGCAATGCTACGAGGTAGCAGGCGGGAAAACGTTAGCGATTTTAAGAAGGATGCCGCCCGCTATCCTATAATGAACGACCGCTGACCTATCGGCGACACGGGGGCAATGCTACAATGTAGCAAGCGGGAAATGTTGGCGATAATATAAGAAGATACTGCTTGCTATACTCAAAAGGAATGACGCTGACCTATCTGGCGTTACGGGGACAAAACTTAATTCGACATCTTCAAATCATCTCTTTTTAGTCAAGGCTGCGCTATCTGGCCATACGGGCAAAAATTAAAGGAGCTAACGATAATGAAAGTTAAAGACTTTATCAAGCAGAAAATCAATATCGACATTTACGACACCACCGACGACATCGGGGTACCTCTCACCGCGCCGGTAAGCCTGACCGCCGAGGGCGCGAAATATTTTGCTGACGCGCTCAATTTCAATATTGCCATTGAGCAGGATAACGGCATAGCACGAGTTAAAACGAGGTCGCTCAAATCAAGGATGCAAGCCATCGAGTTCTTTTATGCTACTGCGGGGTACTGTGCTAAAGCGGATTATAGCCGTTGGTTTGTCGCATAGGGGGCGAGGATATGAGCGACAAAACAAAAATCAATACATATCTTCTGATTCAGTTTAACAATGAACAGTTAGCAAGCGAGGCACACAAATGTCTTGAAAATGCTCTTGAGCTTGATTTTCGGGAGATTGCGCACGTCAACAAGGTTTGTTTAATAATGTTGCCGCCGGATTCGGATTTAACGCTTGATGAATTGGCTGACAAAGTATTCAAGCTGCCTGGCGTTGGTAAGTTTGACCTGCACATTGCCCGAGCAGGCATTAAGGACAACGAACAGTATTTTCAAGAGATTGGTCGTTTCAGAAATATGGATTTTAAAAAGTGATGGATTATGTAAAGATGGGCTTAGACCCTTTAGTGATTCCAATGGTCAAATATTTTAATGCCAACGGGCTTGAAACGGTTATGTCTTGTCAAGGGCATAATAGAACTAATCTGTCAATGTTCTGGATTAAGTTTGCTGATAGCATAACGAGCGAAGACATACAAGAATTTATGAAACGACATTTAAATCAATATGGTATGTTTTGTTCTTGCGGTCGGTTTGCAAATAGAATGTGGGGTTGCTACAACGTTATAACACAAAAGTGGAATACAGTCGAAAGTTGGTACTATTTGGCGGCTACTGCTGATGCTGCCGATGCAGACTTGAAATGTTGGAATGATATGTCGAACAAGTGGCAAGGCTTTAATGCTGAGCCATATGTTAGTTGGAGAAATGAAACGCTAAAAAGAAGCTTTAAATATTTTGCCGAACACGCCTATCAACATCACCCGCGCAAGATTGCAGTATTCAAGACCGAGCAGGAGCGGGATAACTGGCTTAATACCCCCGATTGGTTTGCAAGCTCTTTGCCGTATGATATTAACACCGATGACGATATAAAGCGCAAGTTAGTTAGCAATGCAGAAGTTATTGACCTGCTCAACAAAGCAGGAAACAGATACCAAGCCGAAACCGATGCGGACGGCATTAAGTGGTTGGTTATTGATGTATGATTGAGTACCAAAACTAACGTATATAAAAAAGTATCAAAAGCAAAAGCATTTGAGCAGGTTTTAACAATACCTATTCTGACGAACGTTAGAAATGCTACCAAGAATGGAGGTTTTAGGAATGATATACGGCTATTGTCGCGTTAGCACGCCAAAGCAAAACATCGAGCGACAAATAAGAAATATACGTTTGGCATACCCGAACGCGGTTATCTATAAGGAGGCATATACCGGCACGACGATTGAGCGCAAACAGCTCGATAATCTGCTTAAAACCACCAAGAATGGAGATGTTGTTGTATTCGATAGCGTTTCAAGAATGAGCAGAAACGCCGCCGAGGGCATCGAGCTTTACCAAAGGTTATTTGATTCTGGCATCGAGCTGGTTTTTTTAAAGGAGCCTCACATTAACACTTTAACGTATAAAAAGGCATTAAGCAATAATATCCCGCTCACGCACACCAAAACCGATATAATTCTCAATGCGGTTAATCAATATCTAATGGAACTGGCAAAGGAACAGATTGAGCTTGCTTTTATGCAGGCACAAAAAGAAGTTGACGACTTGCACCAACGCACACGCGAAGGCATACAAACAGCGCGACTGGCTGGGCGACAAATAGGACAACGAGCAGGCGCGAAACTCACCACAAAGAAAAGCGTAACCGCAAAGCAGATTATAAAAAAATATTCCAAAGATTTCTACGGCACTTTGTCCGACATTGATGTTATTAAACTGGCTAACATTTCGAGAAATAGCTACTATAAATATAAGCGCGAGCTATACGCCGAACGGGAACGGGAGGGGGTATAAGGGGGAGGATACTAAGCAGGGGGATATTTAACATCTTGATTTTGCGCGTTAAATTATATAGGCTCGTAATGTGCTGCAATTCTCTGTGGCATATTTTATTTTGATAATAATAAAAAGCACTCAATAATTGCCAACTCACAGTTGATTATTATTAAATGCTTTTAATCAAGTTGCGCCGATTGCCGTTATCTTTTTTCTCACAATCGTTCTCACAGTTGGGCTAAGTTGTTGACCCTCCCCGATTGGGGATAATTTGAAAACGCCTATTTTGGGCTTATTTCGTTCGCCCTCCCGAATTGAGAATAATTTGTCAACTATTACCCGCACTGTAAATCTGTTGCGTTTCGCTTCAATGGTTCAAATCCATTCTCTCCCACCAAACCGTCGCTTATGCGGCGGCTTTTTCTTATTCTGAAGCAAAAAGAGGTGCCTGAAAATGTGCGTAGAGCTGCGGCGGCTCAGTCCCGACGACGGGCGTGACGTCTACGGGATGCTCCAAAAAATTCCGCGCGACGAAAACGGCTTCGTCAACCCCGTGAACGGTATGAGCTTTGAGCAGTTTAAGGAATGGCTGATAAAATCCGACGAAAGCTCGAGGCATGAGGGCCTCGAGGACGGCTGGAAGGTGCCGCAGACGACGTTTTAGCTCTACGAAAACGGGCGGCCGGTCGGCGTCGGCAAAATCCGGCACATTCTGACCGACGCGCTTCGCGATGACGGGGGAAAGGTGGTATGTTTGGGTGTGAATGGGGGCAAAATGACGCGCTGGCCGTAGAAAATTGTCGGACATCGGCGCGCCGACTCACGAAATTTCCAAATTCAACTCACCGAAAATCCAAATCTAATTCACCGGAAATTCCGATTCGGGGTGTATCATTAAGCCAATGGCGAAAGCCAAATTTCAGAAAGGTGGTATATCCCATGAAAAAAGTATTATCGGCATTGGCGGTCGTTTTGGCGGCCGCAGTTCTCGGCGGGGCGACGGTTTATGCCGTCGATTCCGAGGCGTTCGGCTATCTTTTGGGCCAACAGCGCAGCTCGGCGCGGACGGATTTATATTCCGAAGCCGAAACGCTTCCCGAAGACGAGCGCGATGAATTTCTCGCCGAAAACGGCGTAGGCGAAGAGCCCTATTCCGAAGAAGCGGCGGCAAATTACAGCTATGTCGCGGGACAGGCGAACGGTTCGCGATATGAGGACGACGGCGAGGAAAAGACTGGCTACAGCTACGCTTTGGGGCAGGAGAACAGCGGTGCAAGAAACGGACTTTATGCCGAAGCCGAAACGCTTCCCGAAGATGAACGGGACGAATTTCTTGCCGAAAACGGCATAGGCGAGGAGCCTTATTCCGAAGAGGCGGCGGCGAATTACAGCTATCACGCGGGGCAGGAGCGGGGCTCTTCCTACCGCCAAAGCGACGATTCCGAGCGCACGCAGGACGCCGCGGGCTACGGTTATGTTGCGGGACAGCAGAGGGGAGCAAGCTATCAGGCGAGCTATCAGCTCTGACGGAGCCATAATTTTCCCCCGTAAGCCGAAGGAAGGCTTGCGGGGGATTATTTATGCAAAAAACAAATCTTATAAAAACCACGCCCCTCTTGGGACGTGGCCTTTTTTCAATATCCCCAAAATCCCCCCAATCCCCCGCAAATTCTTATCTCAGATTGACGGATTTGCCGCAGGAAGTGCAGACAAAGTTGCCCTTGTCAAGCCTCATCGCGCTGCCGCAGGAGGCGCAAACCGCGCAGGAAGTCGCCTTAACCGATTTTCCGCAGGAAGTGCAGACGAAGCTGCCGTTGTCGAACTTCATCGCCTTGCCGCAGGAGGCGCAAACTCCGGTAGCGGACGGGAGGGAGGGGTCGCCGCAGCCGTAGTCGTTGCCGCCGGAAGCGTTGAGCTCGTCGTCAGAGAGCTCGCCCTTGCTGCCTGCGATAAGTTTTGCGGCCTGTTCTGCGCCGATTTCAACGCCCTTGGCCTTTGCCGCCGCGATAAGCTCGTCGGCGTTCTTGAATTCCTTAATCTTGTCAAAAATTTCGTTCATAATTATCCTCCTTCGGGATGTCTTTGCCGCAGCTCGCTGCGAGGAATGTTTTTCACCGTAACCATTATAACATATTTTTCCGCCCCGCGCCGTGTCGTTTACGACAAATATGTGTTGTTTACGGCAAAAATCCCGCCCATCGTGCGGCAGCGGCATCAAGTTTGAGATAATCCGCGGAAGAAGCGAAAGGAGATTTAAGGGGACAATTCAATTAACCGCCTTAGCGGACTGTGGATTTCTTTTCGGCCGGGTGGTATAATGTAAAATGCCGGGCAGGGTTGCTCGGCAAAATATAATTTGAAAAGAGATATTTATGACAAACAAAAAAGAATGGTTTAATTTAATAACGGGATTTTTAGGCGCAATGCTGGGCCTGCTCGGAGTAGGATTATTTAATCGGTTTGTACTTATGTCGCTGCCGTTAGCGTTGAGAATGATAAGCATGATTTTTGTCTACTGGTTAATCGCGCTGGTTCCTATAATTCTGATGATTGTTAATAAAGATAAGCTGTCGGAGTACGGATTCAGCAAGGAAAAAATAATTTTTCAAATTATTTTGGGCGTTATGATAGGCTTCGCGATGTCGTTTATACTTACGCTGATACCGCATCTGCTCGGATTTGGCGAATATGTCGATAACGGCAAAAGATACGAATACTTATGGCAGTTTATTTATGAGTTCTTTTACTTTATATTTGCAGTTGCTTTTGTCGAAGAATTTGTATTTCGGGGCTTTGTTTATCAAAAAATAAAAAGCCTCGGACAAAAGGACGCGATAGCAATTATCGGGTCGTCCGTTCTTTTCGGAGCATTCCATTTACTTGGCGGAAACGTTATTCAAGTGGTGATGACGGCGTTTATAGGCGCGTTTTTCTGTTTTTGCAGATTGAAGATAAAAAATTGCACTACTTTATCCCTGATTATAGCGCATGGAATTTATGACGCCATGATAACCGTTTTTGCGTCGGTTTTGTAAATTTCAGAAAGACAATATGACGACCCCCGCCGGACTGCGGGGTTAAGTCGCGGTCCGGCGGGGGTATGGGTGGGGTATTTTAGCGTATTTGTGCGTTGTGTCAAAGGGTGGACATTTTGGACGGAGCCGCACCTCACCCTTCCCCCATCTGCTCCCCCAGCACCTGTAACAGCTTCTTAATATTTATCGGCTTGGCGACGTGGTCGTTCATGCCGCTTTCCATGGCTTGGCGGCGGTCCTCGTCGAAGGCGTTCGCGGTCATAGCGACTATCGGGATTTTTGAGAGCGCGGGGTCGTCGAGGGCGCGGATTGCCTTCGCCGCTTCGTAGCCGTTCATTACGGGCATCTGCACGTCCATAAGTATAAGCGAATAATACCCCGGCTTCGACGCCTTTACCGTTTCGACCGCGACGGAGCCGTCCGGCACCGCGTCGACGACGAAGCCGCTTTCCTGCAGGAGCTCCTGCGCAATCTCGCGGTTCAGCTCGTTATCCTCGACCAAAAGGAGCCTCTTTCCCTTCAGATTTTCTATCGGATTATCCTCGACGGGCTTAACTATTTCCGCCTTGCCGAGGGCGTTTACAAGGGTTTCGCGAAGCTCGGAGAGGAAAATGGGCTTGTTGCAAAACGCCGTTACGCCCGCTTCCTTAGCCTCGTCCTCAAAAGCCGTCCAGTCGTATGCCGTAAGAATAACTATCGGAATCTGCTTGCCGGCGATGGCGCGTATCTGACGCGCGACCTCGATTCCGTTTATGTCCGGCAACGCCCAGTCGATTATATAGGCGTAGAACTCGTCGCCCATCTCGACGGCCTGCTTTGCCCTCAGAACGGCTTCGCGGCCGTGCATCGTCCATTCGGCGCGCATTCCGATTTGCGTGAGCATCTTCGTAACGCTGTCGCAGGTCTGGAAGCTGTCGTCGACGACAAGCCCCCTCACTCCCGCAAGCTCGCGGATTACGGTAACCTGCTTCGATTCGGACTGGAGCCTGAAATCGAAGTTGAGAATGAACTCGGTACCCTTGTCCTTTTCGGTTTTAAGGGAGATGCTGCCGCCCATCGTGTCGACGATGTTCTTTGTGATTGCCATTCCGAGGCCGGTTCCCTGAATTCCGCTGATTGTCGATGTGCGTTCGCGCTCAAAGGGCTCGAAGATGTGCTCCGCAAATTCCGGGCTCATGCCGATGCCGGTGTCCTTTACCCTTATTTCATAGGAGCCGTAGCCGGTCGGGGCGTTCGGCTTCTGTTTTATTGTAAGGGATACCGAGCCGCCCGCCGGGGTGAATTTTATCGCGTTTGAAAGAAGATTTAAAAGCACCTGATTGACGTGGAGCTTATCGCAGTAGATGTCCTCGTCGACGATGTCGAGGGTGTCCATAAAGAAATTGAGCTGCTTCGAGTCCATCTGCGTCTGGATTATGTTTCTCATGTCGCGGAAAATCTCCGAAATCGAGCAGGGCTTTTCCTCGATGTTGAGCTTGCCGGATTCTATCCTCGACATGTCCAGAATATCGTTAATCAGCGAAAGCAGGTGGTTTCCGGAGGAGAGAATCTTCGCGAGGTATTCCTGGACCTTCGGGCGGTTGTCGAGGTTTGTTTCGGCAAGGGTCGCGAAGCCGATTATTGCGTTCATCGGCGTTCGTATGTCGTGGGACATGTTCGAGAGGAAGGCGGTTTTTGCGCGTTCGGCGGCCTCGGCCTTCTTTAATTTTTCCTCAAGAACGGCCCTTTCGACCGCGTCGGAGGTCATCTGACGGTTCTTTTTGTTTATGTAGATATAGTAGAGCACGACGGCAATGACCATTATTCCGCCGGTAATAAGGCAGATGTTTCTTACGGCGAAAACGCTCTCGAACGCCTCGCTCTCCGGAACGTCGACGATTATCGACCACTCGTTTATGCTCGAGGGAGCGTAGTACATATACTGCCAGCCGGGGGTATTCGGCGTTCTGTATATGACATATCCCGTGCCGAGGCTCAGAATATCCGCGGCATACTCGTCCCAGTTCTTGCTTCCTTTTGTTTCTCTGCCGGGGTTGGAGCTGCTGTGTTCGGACAGGTTGCCGAGCTTGTTGTGCCATGTGTCGACCAGAAAATCGCCGTTATGGGTGTCGACGATGTAGATTTTCGCGCTCGCGTTGTAGATGTTGTCGATATTGAGAAGGCCGGGCAGGTCCTCAAGGTAGGTGAGGCCGTATAGAAGCGCGGCGGTTTTGCCGTCCTGAACAATCGGAACGTAGTGACGAAGGACGTATTTTCCGTCCGAGCTTACTTCGCGGTTGGAAACATGCTCCCCGAGCGGGGCCTCTCTGTTGAAATCGATTCCGACCGAATCCGCCTGATCCGAAATGCCGCCGCTCGCGGTGATGATGCGGTTGTCCGGCATCAGCACGCGAATCTGCATTGTATCAAGGAGGGGCGAAACCTGTTCGATAACGGCGCGGGTTTCTTCGATGTCGAGGTTGTTTGCGTTCGAGATTATCAAAGCGGTTGCGTTCAGAATCTCGCTGTCGCGCATGAACTTGTTTGAAACCTCTTCGATGACGGTTCGGGTCCCCTCGTCCATTCTCTGCAGCGACCTGTGGCGAATGTTCCTTTCGATGACGACATACGCCCCGATAAACAGGACGGCGGTCAGAATAATCAGTATAACCGACGCAGTAATTCTCGAGTCGCGAGTCTTTTTCTTTTTCATAATATTATCCCCAAAAGTAAAATTTTTCCGTTTGGTCTTGTATACATAAATATTATAACATATTTCGACGGGGAATTCAATAGGAAAAGGGGGAGATGCGGCTGAAATGGGAGGTAATTAAGTGAAAAGTGGGAAGCGGAAAGTGGTTAGTAACGGAAAATCGTTGAGCAAAATTTTTAATGTGGTTGAAACGGACACTCCCGAATTTCAGGGGAGTGTACTATGCTATAATATCATCGAGGTGATAATATATAATAATCTCACTCCTGACGAGAAAGCTGCGCTTTTGTGCGCGTTGTCAAAGTCAAAAAACAGTAAAACGCGGCAGAGGAAAGCGTAAACAAAAAATAGAGCAAGGTAATCCTTGCTCTATTTTGCAAAATTCCGCTTGACCGATTGCCGTAAAGTTAATTTTGATTAAAAACTTCTTTATGGACAACAATCATCGAGAATCGAGGGCATATCACATGTTGACATCGCTCAATGCCTCAGGGTATATACGCCGATGTATTCAATGTGCTTAAACATCCGCAAAGACGCGGCATAGGCTTTTTTCAGCCCTGATGCGGCTCACCCCTCCAAAACATATCCCCTCCCGAATTCTTTATATCCAATCGACTTTGCAAGCTCAAACGAGGCGAGATTTCCCATATCGCACTCCCATTGCGGGCAAATGCCGTCCCGGAGCAGCCGATGCGTTGCAAGCGCGGCGGTGAGCTTTCCGTATCCTTTTCGGCGTTCCTCTTCCAAAGTCATGATTCCGGTATGCTGAATCCGGTCGGCCATGTATGGCATATCCGGAGCGTCGCAGACGGAAACGAGCCGTCCGTCCTTAAAATACCCGGTCAGACGGCCTTCTTTTTCCGAAAAATAATCCGACAGCCAACCGTCGGGGTCGGCGTTTTTGTGCGTTTTCCGGAAAAATGCTTCAAAAAGGGGGTAATCCTCCCTCTTAAGCACCTTTGCGTTTCCGTACTGCGACACCGTTTCTTCCTGAAAAATGAGCAGGCGCATTTTTTTGAGGCGGAATTTCCCCTCGGCCGCCGCAATGATGCTGTCGGGGCCGCAATGCTTCAGCGTATCGACAAAAGCTTCAAGCGCGGGGGAATAGGCGACTGCGCACAAATCTTCTTTCTGCAAAATATAAAGCGCGTATTTGCAGCCGTACCCCTTTAAGAGCCTGTCCCTCTCCGCGGAGCGGACAAAACGAACGCCGTGTTCCGGTTTTGAAAGGTCGGTACAGCAGAATCGGGAATAGTATTGTGTGGTAATATCGGAAATTTCTGAATTTGTCAAAGGCATGATTTTTGCTTTCTTTGAGTTTAGTTAATCGATTTCATCGTCGGGAACAATAACAGTATAAAATCCTTTGATTTTTCAAGGATTTTTCGTTCCAGTGGGCTGAATTTATACGAATTTATACTAAAAATTTTGAGAAACACATCTCAATACTTCGCTATCTTCACCCCGTTACAGTCTGCACAAGAGCATTTGCAGTAAGTATGAACTTTCTGTAACCGTGATATGGTGCTACTTGCTTTTTTGATTTTATGCTACTAACCATTGCGAAACACAACTCTGTATTTTATCATTCCAGTCGTTTTCATCCATGGCAAGTTCTTCTTGCCGCATGACTTCATCAAGGAACTCTCGAATATCATGCGGGGTTGGTTGTGTATGATAATTATAGGAATTTTCTACAAGTCGCATAAACTGATCTAACTCAAGCGGTATAATTTTTGTTTTGCCACCATAGTACGATATTCCTATTTTATTTAGCGCAAAGAAATGTGCTAAACTCGCTTTGTTGATGGTTGGAGCTATAAACAAGCAATATGCTTCTTTGCCAGTCCGTTTCTTCATCTGCCCAAAATGACGCGCAACGGGTTCTCCCTCGCTTTCATATTGGCGTTGTCCTTGTTGCATTGTTACTTCTACAGACAAAACAAAATCGTCATAGTCACATTCAATGTCAGGCATATTCCCAGCTGCCGTTGAAAGCGGTTGCCCCACATCGTCGAACTTGAAATTACCCTTTATGTTGCCACCATCAAGCATTGTCATAGCGCGCCATGTATTGTATTCCAGCATTAACGGTGCGTCAAAATAACCGTCAGAAATAATCTCATTATAAGTATCTATGATCTCCGAATATAGCGCATAAGATTTAATTTCTGTTACCTGAGCTTTTATTACGGCTTCTTTTCTTTCTGCAATAATAGAATCTCGAATATCCTTTAATTCTTCTATGTCCTTACCAGAAAGTTGCCGTTGCGTATAGTCGCTTATTCGCAGCAGATAATCAATTACATTTTCAATATCATCAACATATAATGCTGGGATTGTTGCATTAAATAAGTATTCCTTGTATTTGCCTATATCATCAACAAAAACAGGCTTACGATCTATATTTTCAAGGATAAAATCAACTTCTTTTAGCTTGTCTGGATAAAAAGCAATGGAGCGGTTTCTGTGAGAAATGGAAACTAGCCCTGTATAACGCAAGTATCGAAAACAAGCGTCTGTATAATCCCTTGTATTACTTTTTTTCGTGTTCAAAAATTTCTTTAGGCTTTTATCAGTTGTTTCACGCGTTTTAGTTTTTCCCGCGTCAATATCGTCAGAATACGTTTGTAAAAGTGCTTCCGTCCATCTTTTATCTACAAATTTTTTATATTGTCCTTTATATGCTTCTTTTTCTGTTCTAAAATCAAGTATCGCATTCTTGACGGTGTCGTATTCTCTATAATCTGTTAGCATTAGCGCAAAAATCTTTAACTCGTCAAAAGAGAGACTTCCCAAATCTCGAATAAGCCGCATAATTTCCAAATACGGCTTTATATAGAAAGTTCCTTCAACATTAGTTGTTTCAATGTGATAAGGTGATGGAAGTTGAAACTTTAACAGTTGGCGTAAAAATACTTCCTGTGGGCGTTTCCCGTAAACTAACGCTTGTCCCGCGTCTGTTAATTTGATTCGTGGGGACAGGTCAACAAAACCTAATGCTTTAGGTGCTCGGTTTATTCTGTCTCTCGCGCTGAAATCTTTATTATTTGATGAACCACTACCCTCAAAAAATCCCGATTGAGCTAAAAGATCTATGAACTCAACTTGGGATTGCCTGTTCCATTCTTTCCCTGTGAAATGTTCACTCAACAGTTGAATTTCAGGTATCATTTTGGACGGAGTGCGGGGAGATGTGGTAAAGAACAAGGCTTTGTTTTTCAAATATGCCATGCGTCCGCTCTCCTTTGCTCAATAGTTTTTTACAACAATGTGCATTTTATCATTATTGAAACGATTTTTTATATTTACAGCATAGTTTTTATAATATTCATCGAAAACATAATCACCGTATAATTCCATAGTCAAAGGTGTTTTCCCGATTACCATAAGTGCACGACAAGGCAAATTCTTAAAATCTTCCGCTAACCGTCTATGTTCCGATTCATCAAAACCGTTCATCATATCTATGTTGCCATAGTCATTGAAAACACAATCATATGGTGGATCAAGGAAAATAAAATCGTCCTCGTCTGCCATATCAAATATTTTCTTATAATCAAGACTATAAAGTTCTGCTCCTTGTAGCAAACGGCTGTGTTGTTCTGTAACTAACTGTGTATTAAGATTTGGATAACGCCCAAACGGGACATTATATTCGCCATTGTTGTTATATCTAATCATGCCAGAATATGCCGTTTTGTTAATAAAGAAATAAACCACGCCATTCAAATAGCTATCATCAGGATGATTAAAAAGCTCCCTCATTTTATAATATAATTCTTCGTTTTTATTTGGTACTCGCTCGTCAGGGTTTTCCGCTTTTAGCTTTTTGTATGCGGCTTGATTTACTTCATATATCTGCTGTATCTCATCAAGCTGCATTCGCATTTCTGGGTAGTTATCGCGCAGCTGACGATAAAACAACATCAGTCGTTCGTTGACATCGTTAATAATAGCGTTGTCGGGCTCAAGGTAAAAGTAGACCGCACCGCCACCGAAAAAAGGTTCTATATAACGGTTAAAGTCATCAGGAATATATTGCAGAAAGCGTGGAATTTCCCGCGATTTTCCACCCCTATATTTCAATACTGGATTCATTCGCGACTTCCCCTTTCTTGGCAACTACATAGACTCTGTTTAATTATATCACATTCACGCGCAAATTGGTAGTAGTTTCGAGAAATTTTTATGGAACCCCTGTTTGTACAGGGTCAAAACAAAAAGAGAGCCTACAGATTGCAGGCTCTCAAAATGAACGGTTATAAAACTGTACTTAAATTGTCGGCAAGACAAAT
>CANQCC010000018.1 GCA_947589635.1 uncultured Clostridia bacterium
GGGAGGAGAAGGAGATAGTGGGCGAAGAGTTTGAACTTCCCGATTTTACGGGTATGAGTCTGTCTCAGGCAAAGAGCGCGCTTGACAAACTCGGATTGTATTTTGAAGTGGACGGCGAGGGCGACAAGGTTACGGGACAATTTCCCGCCGCCGGCATGAGAGTGGACAAGCGCAACGCCGTGCTGCTTATGACGTAAGCGGGGTAAAACAAACTCCGTTTCGGCTTCCGTCGGCATTGCGATCTGAAAAGAACTTCCGTTCATGTCTTGTTTTGCGGTGCGGTTGATAAAGCGATATAAGATAATTATTATTATGGTATCAACTTGCGGAGGGCGCATATGCAGCTTAAAGATCTTCTGAAAAATATCGACGTGATTGAAAGCAACGCCGACATGGACGCGCAGATGGGCGAGATAAGAATAAAATCGACGGAAGTGCAGGACGGCGACGTATTCGTCTGCCTTGAGGGCGTAAATCACGACGGCAACGATTTTCTTTCCGATATCAAGAAAAATTTTGTGGCGGTGACCGAAAAATTGCCCGCTGCGGACGACATCCGCTACGTGCTTGTCAAGGACGCGCGGCTTGCCTATGCGCAGCTTTGCTCGAACAGATTTTTGCAGCCTTTAAGCGACATGCGCTTTATTGCGGTAGTGGGCACAAACGGCAAGACGTCCACGGCGCATTATATAGAATCCATACTGACTTTCGCGGGCTTCAAGTGCGGACTTATCGGCACGGACGGGCACTATGTGCAGGGCGTGAAAGTGGGGGAGAGCCTGACCACTCCCGACCCGTACGAGTTTAACAGTTTGCTGTTCAACATGCGCGCGAAGGGGTGCGACTTTGTGATATCCGAGGTGAGCGCCCACGCTATATATCTTGAAAAGCTGGGGACTGCCAAAGCGGATATCGCGGTGCTTACAAACATATCGCAGGATCATCTCGACTTTTTCAAGAGCTACGAGGCGTATTGCGGCGTAAAGATGTCTTATTTTACGTCCGAACACGTCAAAAAGGCGGTTATAAACGTGGACGACGCAAGCGGGCGCATACTGCTTGAGCGGCTGCATGACGACAAACTTCCCGCGATAAGCTATGGACTTGAAAATCCCGCGGACTGTTTTGCGGTAAACGTGCGCGAGGACATAGACGGACTGTACTTTGTGGCGAATCTGTCCGACGATATAGTCGAGGTGAAGTCCGGGCTTTTCGGCGAATTTAACGTATACAATCTGCTTGCCGCTATGGCTGTCGCAAAGGAGGTCGGCGTGGACGGGCGCACGCTTTTGGCGGCGGTGAGAAGGATAAAGGCCGTTAAGGGCAGATTTTCCGTACTTAAAAACGATAAGGGCACTATCATCATAGACTTCGCGCACACTCCGGAGGGGCTTAAGGGCGTGCTTTCGACAGCGCGCACTCTCACAAAATCCCGCCTCATCACGGTGTTCGGCTGTGGAGGGGACAGAGACGCTCTCAAGCGCAAGATCATGGGAGAGGTCGCGTCAAAATACAGCGACTTCATAGTGCTGACCTCGGACAATCCGCGCAGCGAGGACCCTCGCGACATAATAAACGACATCCAGAGCGGCGTTTGCATAAAGGATATCAAGTGCATCGTGGACAGATTGGAGGCGGTAAGATACGCGCTGTCCGAGATGGAGGAGGGCGATACGCTTGTCATCGCGGGCAAGGGCAACGAAAACTATATAGAGGTCAAGGGAAGAAAGATCCCCTACAGCGACTTCGACGCCGTGGCGAGGTATGGGCAACTGAGATGAGCGGCGGGATAAAACTTCTCGTATACTTCATATGTTCCGTCCTGTTGAGCGCCGCCTCTGGGCCCCTTGTCATAGCGCTGATGCGCAGGCTGAAGGCAAAGCAGACTGTGCTTGGATATGTCAAACAGCACGAGCATAAAAGCGGCACGCCCACTATGGGCGGGTTTATATTTCTGCTGCCCGCGCTTATAATATCGCTTATAGAGCACACGGCGTTTTCGCTTGTGGCGATATCGCTTACGATGGGCTTTTGTCTGTTGGGATTTCTCGACGACTTTATAAAGATACGCTTTTCGCGCAATCTCGGCCTGAAGCCGTATCAGAAGATAATAGGGCAGCTCGGTCTGAGCGCGGCGGCGGGATATTTTGCCTACGCGTCGGGGTATATCAACGCCGAAATGTTTATCCCCTTTGCGGGAGTGGACGTCAACTTAAGTTACGGCGTCATAGCGTTTGTGATATTTATCTTTGTCGCGACCGCAAACTCCGTCAATCTCACGGACGGATTGGACGGGCTTGCGGGAACAAGCTGCACGGCATATTTTCTCGGATTCGGGCTTTTATGCTATCTTTTATATGCCGACGCGCTTTCGGCGGGGGACGCGGCGTACGCGAAAGAGGTTTTGTCTCTCGCGGCGTTTTGCGCCTCGCTGTTCGGAGGGCTTATCGGGTATCTGTTGTTCAACTCCTATCCCGCGAAGATAATGATGGGCGACACGGGATCGCTTGCTCTCGGCGCGGCGTGCGCCTCCGTCGCGGTATTTTGCAAAAATCCGCTTTTGATAGTCACATCCGGCATAATGTTTGTATGGTCAAGCATATCTGTTATATTGCAGGTGCTCTCATTCAAGCTGACCGGAAAGAGGATATTTCTTATGGCGCCGTTTCATCATCACCTCGAGATGAAGGGGATGAAAGAGACTCAGATCGTAGCGCTGTATTTTGCGATAAGCATGCTTGGAGCCGCCCTGACTTTGATTTTTGCGAGGGCATGATGGAACTTAATGGCAAAAACGCCGTCGTCTACGGCGCGGGAGCAAGCGGTATCGCCGCATATGAGCTGCTGTGCGCAAAGGGCGCCAAGGCGATAATTTTCGACGACGACCCAAACGTCGGCAGAGCTACAAACAGCGTAGGGGTCTTTTCGGACGCGGATATCGTGGTGCTCAGCCCCGGCGTCAGCGCGGGCAAGGATTTTTTGCTCGACGCCAAACTTGAAAACAAAATCGTCATAAGCGAGCTTGAACTTGCCTCCCGCTTTTGCATGGCGGAGCAGATTGCCGTCACCGGGACAAACGGCAAGACGACCACAACTATGCTTATCGACGCCATCTTCAGGCGCGCTGGCATGCCGAGCTACGCGGTGGGCAATATAGGCACGCCGTTTTCATCCATCGCCGACAGGCTTGACGCGACGGATATCGCGGTCATAGAGGCAAGCAGTTTTCAGCTTGAGAGCAGTTTGGAGTTTTCGCCTGATACGGCGGTGCTTCTCAACATAACTCCCGACCACCTAGACCGTCACGGCAGTATGCAGAAATATATTGCCGCAAAGTCCAACATTTTCCGCGCTCAGGGCGAGCAGGACGTCGTGATCTACAACGACGATGACGACGCTATCAGGGGATTATTGCCCGATATGGTAGCAAAAAAGGTGCCTTTCAGCATTTCGCACCCCGTGAAGGGCGGCGCGTACATATCCTCCGACTTTGTGTGTTTCGACGCGCGGCCGATAGCCTGCGTGGAGGATATGGACCTTAGGGGTAGGGAGCTTGAAAACGTGCTTGCCGCGACCGCCGTCGCCATGGAGCACGGCATAACTCCGTACACTATAGCCGCCGCGCTCGGCGAGTTTTCCCGTCCCGCGTTCAGGCGCCAACTTCTGGGAAGCAAAGACGGCATAAAGGTGTTCAACGATTCAAAGGCGACCAACGTATTTTCCACTCTCGCCGCGTGCGAGAGCATGGATGGCCCCTCCGTACTGATAGTGGGAGGAGCCAAAAGAGCGGAAAATTTTTCCGAACTCTTTTCGGGACTTCCGGCAAAGATCAAGGCGATAGTGGTGTGCGGGGAGAACGGCGAGGACATTTTGCGCGCCGCGCGCCTTGCGGGATATGAAAATATATCCTCATGCGAAAATCTTGAGCGCGCTCTCGACAGGGCGCTTCATGAAGCGAGGACAAACGGACTTAAAAACATACTGTTTTCTCCCGCTTCCAAAAGTTTCGACGCGTTTGACAACTATGAGGAACGCGGCAAATTTTTCAGCGCCGTCGCAAAAGAGATGGGCGTGAGGAAGTCTTGATATGAAAAACATGACTCGCAGGCCGCTGCCTCTTTTGGGCGCGTTCCGCAAAGGCGGAGAAAGGACGGAGCTTTACGGCGCAAAATTGCTCGCGCGCGGAAGGGCGGATATTCCGCTTGCAGTCGCCGCGGTATTGCTTTCGGCATTGGGGCTTGTCTTTATTTATTCCGCCTCGAGCTACAGTGCGAATCTGACCTATGGGGATCCCTTTCACTATGTCAAGACACAGGCGGTCGCTCTGTTTGCGGGGCTGCTCATCATGGTCTTTTTGTCCCATGTGGGCACTGACGGCCTGAGGAAGTGGGCGCCCGCGATTTACATAGTGGGACTGTTGCTGCTTGCGCTCGTCTTCGTCCCGGTGATAGGCGTGGAGAGCTACGGCGCAAAAAGGTGGTTAAATCTCGGGTTTTTCACGATCCAACCCTCGGAATTTGCAAAATTCTTTATGGTTGCCGCCATCGCGCGCTTTGCGGCGGGCGCGGATATGAAAAAGTTTTACAACGTGCTTATAACGCTCGCCATGGGAGGCGCGGTCTGCGTGCTTCTGATCCTTGAGCCGAATATGTCCATAACAGTCTGCGTGGTCGCGGTCATCTTCATCATGCTGTTTGTAAGCGGAGCGAGGGCGAGGCATCTCGTCCTGCTTATAGTCCCCGCGATCGCGCTCGCCGTACTGCTTGTCATAATCGAGCCGTACAGGATGCAGAGGTTGCTCGCCTTCCTCGATCCGTGGAAGTCGCCTCTCGAGGAGGGTTATCAACTTATCCAATCCTATTACGCGCTGTCAAGCGGCGGACTGTTTGGGGTAGGGCTGTTCTGCTCGCGGCAAAAATATCTGTTTTTGCCCTTTGCGGAGAGCGACTTCATTCTGTCCGTGATCGGGGAAGAGACGGGACTTATCGGAGTGGCGGTCGTCATGGCGCTGTTTATCGTGATAGCGGCGCGAGGCATAAAGATAGCGCGCAAGGCAAGCAATCGCTTTGACTGCTATCTTGCGGCGGGGATAACCGCGGTCACATCGGTGCAAGCGCTTGTCAATACGGCGGTGGTGTGCGGGGCTATTCCGCCTACCGGGCTGCCTCTTCCTTTTGTCAGCGCGGGAGGAAGTTCGCTTGTGGCGTATCTTGCGGCTATAGGCGTGCTGATGTCCATATCCGGAAGGGCAACGCCGTATCCGCGCGCGGACGAGCGTCATAAAAACACGCATTTTTCAAAGGACGCATACGGTAAAGTATGAGCGACGTCATAGTAATTCGCGGAGGAAATCCGCTTCATGGGTCTGTACGTCTGCACGGTGCCAAAAACGCCGTGCTTCCTTTGCTTATGGCGGCTACGCTTACGGACGAAGAGGCGACGATAGTGGACTGCCCGGATATCTCCGACGTCAGGGCGATGATCAAACTTCTGACTTCGCTTGGCGTGGAGGTCTCGCGCGAGGGCAGAAATATCCGCGTCTCGGGCAGGGTGCAGGCGCGGGAAGGGGACGAAAACTCCGCCAAGGTCATGCGCTCGTCCATGTTCATGCTCGGCGCGCTGTTAGCGACGACGGGCGAGGTGCATATGCCGCTCCCCGGAGGATGCGACATAGGAGGCAGGCCCCTCGACATACATATCGACGCGCTTAAAAAAATGGGCGCGGAGGCTCAGATATCGGGCGGCGTTTTGCATTGCAAAGCGAAGAGGCTTGAGGGCGCGGACATAATCTTCAGATATCCGAGCGTGGGCGCTACGGAAAACGTTCTGATGTGCGCGGCGCTCGCAAACGGCACAAGTCGGATAATAAATTGCGCTCGGGAGCCCGAAATATCCTCTCTTGCCTGCGCACTTAAAGCTATGGGCGCCAGGATCTACGGGGAGGGCAGCTCCGTCATGACGGTGGAGGGCGTAAAAGCCTTGCGAGGCGCAAAGCTCACTCCCTGCGCGGACAGGATAGTCGCGGGGACTTTGCTTGCGGCGACGGCAGCGGCGGGCGGGGATATATTTGTGTACGGAGCGGAGCAGAGAGACCTTCGCGCGGTCGCGGACGCGTTTTGCGGCGAGCATTGCAAGGTCGGCTTTGACAGCGCTGGCGTGCGCGTGCGCTCGGACGGGTGCGTGAGCGCGAGGAATATAACGACCGCGCCTTTTCCTCTTTTTCCCACGGATATGCAGCCCCAATTTATGGCGGCAAGCTGCTATAGCGACGGGGTCAGCGTGATAAACGAGACCGTGTTCGAGCGCAGATTTTCTCACGCGCGCGAGCTTGCGAAGATGGGCGCGGACATAACTTTGGACGGAAGGCGGGCGATAGTGAGAGGAAGCGCTCTTCTGCATGCGCAACTTGCGGGAGCGCATATGCGCGCTCAAGATCTCAGGGGCGGGGCGGGACTTATCGTCGCCGCGCTTGCCGCAAAAGGGGAGAGCGTCATCGAGGGCGCGCGCTTTATCGACAGAGGCTATGAAAATATCGAAGAGACTTTACGTTTGCTCGGCGCGGACGTCGAGAGGTTATAAACAGGCGCTTTAGCGCACGTTTTTGAGGTTTCAAGCGCCGATACGGCGCAAAATGCCAAAAAAAGTAAAAATTTTTACGTTGCGATAAAAAATCTTTGGCTAAAAATCTTGACAGCGATTATATTATTATATAATATAAAATAAGAATATAATTTTGCCGTCCCGACGGCCGAGGGATTATGAGCGGTTTATTTTGCAAGGATATTGCGGTGCTTGACGTCAACTCTCGTCTTATAAGTGCCATCGTCGGCACAAGAAAGGCGCAGAGCGTTTTCGGCATAAAGGCTATCGCCGAAAAACAGCACCAGGGATATGAAAAGGCCGTTTGGTTCGATCTTGCGGATACTGTTTCCAAGGTCAAGCTTGTGCTTACCGAGGCCATGAAATCCGCTTCTTCAAAGACCAAGCGCCTGTTTATCGGCGTTCCGGCGGAGTTCGCCGCGGTGGTCACAAGGCAGGTCGACGTAAGCTATGATAAAAAGCGTCACATCGTTGACGACGATATAGATTATCTCATGCAGAAGGGCAACAGCTTTGACGTCGGCAATCAGTACACTACCGTAAATATGTCCGCAATATACTACATGCTTGAAGGCAGCGACAGGATTTACGGCGACGTGCGCGGGCTTGAGGCCAAGGGCGTCAGCGCGCTTGTGTCGTACGTGCTTGCCTCCAAGCGCTATGTGGAGATTTTCGACGAGATCGCCGGCGAGCTTGGCTTTACCGACGTCAGATACATTTCCACGGAGTGGGCGCAGTGCGTCAATTTGCTTGAAAACGAGCAGCGCGACAACGTCTACGCGCTTATCGACATAGGATACTTAAGTTCATCCGTGTGCATCGCCAAGGGCGAGGGCATACTTGATATGCGTTCGTTCTCCATGGGCGGGGCGCACATCGCCGCCGACATTTCGGAATATCTCGAGGTCCCCTTCGACATGGCGGAAGAGGCCAAAAAACTTGTCGACCTCAACCTTGAATATGACGACGAGGCAGTGCTTGTGGAAAATTCGGACGGCGAGGTCAAAGCGTCCTATGCAAGCGAGATCGCGCGCGGCAGACTTGATATGTTCGGGCAAGTGATAAACAACATACTCGGCTCCTACGGCGGGGATCTTCCTCCGTACATGCCCATTTATCTCACGGGCGAGGGCATAGGCGCAATGCGCGGCGCCAAGAAGTATTTAAGCGAACTTCTCGGCAGAAATATCGAGCTTATCACTCCGCGTCTCCCCGGGTTCGTCAAGCCGGACGGAAGCAGCAAAGCGTCTTTGCTTATCATGGCGGACTCCCTCTCGAGGACGGGCGGCGTAGCGAGTTTTTTCAAAAAGTTATTCAGCGGAGGTAAAAAATAATGTTTGACGACTTCGATCTCGAATTCGGTTTTCAGGAAGATGAGGGCGCTAAAGAAGCGGAGGTAAATGAAGAAACTCCCGCGCAGGCTCCTTATCAGCCTGACTTTGAGGATATTGCCAACGAAGAGGCGCAGGAAAAAGAGGCAGCAGGCTACGGCCCCGTATCTCCCAAACAGAAGGGCAAGGCAAACATCGTCGTGCTCGGCATAGGCGGAGGCGGCTGCAACGCGGTCAACAATATGGTCAAAAAAAACGTGACCAGCGCCACTTTCGTAGTCATGAATACGGACGTGCAGGCGCTCAATATGTCTCCCGTCGCGGACAATTGCAAGATCCAGATAGGCGAAAACACTACGCAAGGGCTTGGCGCAGGCTCCGATCCCGAAGTGGGCAGACTTGCCGCAGAGGAATCCCGCGAGCGCATAAAGGCGGCGCTTGAGGGCGTGGACTTGTTGTTTATCACCGCGGGCATGGGCGGAGGCACGGGCACAGGCGCGGCCCCCATCGTGGCGGAGATCGCGCAAGGCATGCACATTCTGACTGTCGGCGTCGTGACAAAGCCGTTTACTTTTGAAGGCTCTCCGCGCATCAGAAACGCGGAAGACGGCATAAAAAAACTGAGAGAGTATGTGGATACTTTGCTTGTTATTCCAAACCAAAAACTTACGACGGTCTTCGGTGACAGCAAAAAGATGCCTCTCACGCGCGCGTTCGCGTATGCTGACGACGTGCTGAGGCAGTGCATACAGGGCGTAAGCGACGTCATTGTGAAGCCGGGACTTATCAACCTTGACTTTGCGGACGTGCGCACTATCCTTTCAAAGAAGGGACTCGCGCACATGGGCATCGGCTACGGCAAGGGTGAAAAGCGCGTTATGGAGGCGGTTCGCAACGCCATCTATTGTCCGCTGCTTGAAAACGACATTCAGGGCGCTACGGCGCTGCTTATCAACATAATCGGCGGCGAGGATATGACCATTGACGAGGTCGAAAGCGCATGCACGATCGTAAATCAGGTCACCGATCCCGAAGCGAACATAATCTTCGGCACCGCGACAAGACCTGAGACGCAAAACATCGAGATTACCATCATCGCGACTGGTTTTTCTGATCAGAAGCCCACTCCGCAAAAGGCGTTTGTCAACAATCCGTATGGGCAGGGCGACGTGCGTCCTATGAACGGCGGCGCCACTATGCAGGTCGCGCCTCAAAAGTCCGACATGTTCGCGCCCAAGCAGGATGTATATCCGCCCAAGCCCGAGATGTATCCGCAAAGGCCTCAATACGGCGACGGATATCGTTATGACGCGCCAAGGCCTCAAGGTCCCGCGCCCTCTCAGCCGCAAAGCGTGCCTAACTCCATGGTGGATATCCCTCAAAGGAAGGTCCCGCTTTTCATCCGCAAGCTGAAGGATTCGTCGGACAATCCCCAACAATAATTTAAGATAGCATGTTTTATAAAAGAGCGCTTTCGGGCGCTCTTTTTTATGTCCGTTTTTGTTATTCGAAATAAATTTTGCAATTCAGACGAATAGAATATCGAAATTTTCAAATTTTCAATCGACACAAAAGGAAAGCATATTTGACTTTTGGGGGGTTATCATCTTGGCGTGAGAGTGTATGTGGAAGTTGTGATTTTCAACAATCTGTGCGTGGACTTGTTGCTGATTTTATCCACATTGACGTTGCGCAGATCAAGGGCGTCAAAGCTGCGAGTGGGGTCGGCGGTGATTGTGGGAGCTGCGGCCGCCACGCTTTATCCGATAGTACCAAGAGGCTTTGCGATAGCGATTAGAGCGTTGCTTGCGCCATTGATGACCGCGATATTTTATAAGCCTAAGAAGGGCAAATTTCCTGTCCGCGCCGCGGATCATATGTTGACTCTGTTTATATTTGCCGCGCTTACGTTCTTTTTGGGCGGCGCTACGGAGGGGATATCGAGGCTGCTTGGCATAGACATAAATTCATACGCGACGCTTGGGGGCATAGCGCTTGCGCTTGTCATGATGTTGGCGGCAGTGCGCGGCGTGATATTTTCAAAAGCGAGGGCAAGGGACGTGCGCACGGTCACTCTGTACGCCATGGGCGCGAGCGTGAAGTGCAGGGCGCTTGCGGACAGCGGCAATCTGCTTGTGGACAACTTCAGCGGACTTCCCGTAATAATGATTTCCGGGGAGCTTGAAAAAAGGCTCGGTCACTTGCCGACGGAAGGTTACATCGACGTCAACACCGTCTCCGGGAGCAGTAGACTGAGACTTGTAAAGATAGACAGCGTCAGCGTGGACGGCGAGCGGAGGAAGGCTATGGGCGCGGTCTCTGACTTCATCGGGGACGGTCTTGACGTGATATTGCAAGCCAATATGTTTTCGGGCGCATAGGGCGCACAATGGGGTTTAAGCGGCCGTTTTACGCGCGTAAAGAGGCGGATGAGAAAATTTCCGCAAAAATCGGAGCGGCGTAGATTTGCTTAAATAAGAAAACTTTTAACGATATTGAGGGGTGGCATATGAAAGAAAAATTGAGAGCGATTCTAAACAAGATCCTCAACTTTTTGGGGCTTGGGCAGGGCGAAGTCAACTACATATCGGCGGGGAACAGCCTGCCGTCTCCGCTGACTCCCGAGGAGGAGCTTGCGACGGTGAAGAGGTTTCTCGAAGGGGATGACGAGGCGCGCCTGACCCTGATAGAGCACAATCTTCGCCTTGTGGTCTACATCGCGAAGCGGTTTGACAACACGGGGATTGACATGGACGACCTCGTATCAATAGGCACGATAGGCCTGATAAAGGCGGTGAGCAGCTACAATCCCGACAAAAACATCAAGCTTGCCACATTCGCTTCGCGCTGTATAGAGAACGAGATCCTCATGCACATCAGAAAGATGAGCAGGACTCGCGCGGAGGTGTCCCTCGACGAGCCCCTCAACGTGGATTTTGAGGGCAATATGCTGCTTTTAAGCGACGTGCTCGGCACCGATCCCGACTGCGTTTACAGCGACGTGGAGGGCAGCGCCGAAAAGGAGATGCTTCGCCGCTCCTTCGATATGCTTCCCGAAAGGGAGCGCCGCATCCTCGAGCTGCGGTTCGGGCTGTACGGCAAGGAGGAGATGACCCAAAAGGATATCGCCGACATGATGGGCATATCCCAATCCTACATTTCGCGTTTGGAAAAGAAAATTGTGGACAATTTGAGAAAGAATCTCGAAAAACTCGGCTGACGTCTGGGCGAAGGGGAAAAGCGGGCACCGCAAAAAGCGACTTATTTCAGTCGCTTTTTTGCGTATCCAAACACTTATGGATTTTTCAGACAACTTATTTCAACTCCGAATACTTATTGAATTGCTATCGGAACACTTGATTTACATCAAAACACTTATTGATTTGTCCTCGGGACAGCTTGTTTTCAATGTCAAATATTTATTGATTTGCGCCGATAGTGGTCATGTTATTGCCTCGCGGATTCTTGCTAGGGCGGACTTTTCAAGCCTTGACACCTGCGCTTGAGATATGCCCACGCACTTGCTTATTTCGATTTGCGTTTTGCCGTCGAAGTATCTCAGTTTTATGACTTGCAATTCGCGCTCCGGCACGCGTTTAAGCGCCTCGTAAAGAGCGATGCGCTCAGACCAATTTTCGCTGTTTTCCTTCTTGTCAGCAAGTTGGTCGACAAGTTCAAGCCTGTCGTCGCCGTCGCCGAAGACGGGCTCGTAAAAAGAGATAGGCTCGCTTACGGCGTCGAGGGCGCATGCGACTTCCTTGACCGGCACGCCTATTTCGGCGGAAATTTCCATGAGGTCGGGCTCGTCCAAGCCATTTGCCGTCATTTTTTCACGCGCTTTAAGCGCTCGGTACGCCGTATCGCGCATACTTCTTGAGACCTTGATGGTCGTCCGGTCCCTCAGCGCGCGTCTTATCTCGCCAAGTATCATAGGCACCGCGTACGTCGAAAAGCGGACGTCAAGCGAGACGTCAAAGTTTTCAAGCGCCTTGAGAAGGCCTACCATGCCCACCTGAAACAGGTCGTCCGCGCTTTCGCGGGACTTTGAAAAGCGCCCGACGCAGGACAATACAAGCCTCATGTTTGCCCTCAGAAACAGATCTCTCGCCTCGCTGTCGCCCGCCTTAATCTTTGCAAGCAGCTCGTCGCATTTTGCGGAGTCGAGCTTTGGAAGCGTGGCGGTATCTATGCCGCAAATGGTCACTCTGCCCATATAGCACCTCCTGATTTATGTAGGCGCTTTTTATAGTTTGAACATTTATATCCGCAATTATTCGCGGAAAATTTTAAGAGGAAATATCTAAATACAGACGTCGCATTATATAGCGTCAAAAGGAAGGCGGACAAAGGCAACGCATAAAACGACATATAAGCTGCAATATATCGTTATAAATTACTTAGTATAATATGTAAATATAAATTTAAGTAAGCGGCGGGAGCGGTTATCAAAACGCGGCGGGCACGGGAGCACCGGTCGCGACCGAGGGCGCAACTTTGCGATGAAATTGGTGGCGCCGAAAAATCTCAGCCGCCATGGTAGAAAGTCTTGGGGTCCTGTGGGTCGCCTCCGTTTTGCGAAGGGGTATATCCTGCGTTTTGGGAGGGGGAATAACTTCCGTTTTGCGAAGGGGTATAACCTGCGTTCTGTGACGGCGTATATCCCGCGTTTTTTGGAGGGTATTGCCCGTCCGCTTGCGGAGCGGAGTAGGCGTTTGCAAAGTATTGCGGAGCCTTGTCGCCGCCTGCGTAGTCCGCGCCGTATCCCTTGTCCGCCTCGGGCTGAGCGCAGGCGTTCACAGGCATGCCCACTACGTCGGTCAGGATAACGTCCGCGCCGATTTTGACTACGCGATTGAAGGGGATATACAGATTTTCCGCAGAGGTCAGACTTTTGAACAGGCTCTTTTTGCCGGGCACTATGATTGCGCCTATCGCGCCGCATGAATTGAACACAAGGTCGCACACATGGCCGAGCTCCTTGCCGTCCGATACGCTTATGACGGTCTTGCGCGAAAACTCCGTAAAGGTATATTGTTTGACGTTCATATCAAATTATATTTGCCGCCTCCTCAAGATATGACCGCGAGGCGCAGGTCACATATTATGGCAATCAAATAAACAAAATGCGCGGATAATGTTTACATTTCGGAATTTTTGTTGTACAATTTTGTCGAAGAGGTGGTTATATGAGATGTATGTATTGCGGCAATACGGAAAGTAAAGTCGTTGACTCAAGACAGAACGAGGAGGGCACTTCCATACGTCGCCGCAGGGAATGTACTCGGTGCGGAAAGCGCTTCACCACGTACGAGACTATCGAAGTCGCGCCAATTATGGTCGTCAAGAGGGACGGCAGCCGTCAGGCTTTCGATCCCATGAAGGTAAAGACGGGCCTTATGAAGGCGTGCGAAAAGCGCCCGATATCCATGAGCGTCATCGACAAACTTGTGGACGAGATCCAACGCGAAGTCAATAATTGTCTGGAGCAGGAGGTGTCGTCAAGCTATATCGGCGACCTTGTCATGGAAAAACTTAAGGACGTCGACGAAGTCGCCTATGTGCGCTACGCGTCGGTGCACCGCCAATTCCGCGACATCAACTCGCTGCTTGACGAGATCGAGTTGCTTGTAAAAGAGCACGACAAACAGCAAAACAAATAAGTATGTAAAGCAAAAAGAGGACTCGCTCCTCTTTTTCTTTACGCTTTTTTTTCTTTACGCGCCGGGTTGAGTTTTAATGAGTTTCGTCTGTAAAAGCGGGTTGTTTTGATCCTTTTAGTCGTTTCGCGCGGGTTGATTATGGATTGTCAGGGGAATAGTTCTTCATTTTTCACATTCGCTTTAATCTTTTCAAGCGCCTTCTTTTCTATGCGGGACACGTACGAGCGGGATATCCCAAACTTGTCTGCAACTTCGCGCTGAGTCAGAGCGCCTATGCCGCCAAGGCCGTAGCGCAGGCGGATAATTTCGTATTCGCGCTTGTCGAGGCTCTGCGCAGTTATTTTTAGAAGCCTCTCCATCAGGATATGATTTTCCACGTCGTCAATGACGGAGCATTCGTCGGACAGCATATCTATTATCGTCAGCTCGTTTCCGTCCTTGTCCACGCCTATGGGGTCGTTTAGCGAGACGTTGGAGCGGTGCTTTTTGGACGTGCGCATCGTCATGAGGATCTCGTTTTCTATGCACCTTGACGCGTATGTCGCAAGCTGAGTGCCCTTATCGGGGCTGAAGCTGTCCACGGCTTTTATAAGGCCAATTGAGCCTATGGAGATAAGTTCGTCATTGTCGCCGTAGTTTGCATATTTTTTCGCGATGTGCGCGACGAGGCGCAGATTGTGCCTGATGAGTATCTCTTTTGCCTCTTCGTCGCCGTCCATGGCTTTTAGGATGTATTCGTGTTCTTTTTCTTTGGAGAGCGGCTTTGGAAAGGAACTCTTCCGGGTCACATAGGAAGAAAATATGATCAGATTTTTCAGAAGCATCATGAGACTTTCCAAAGCCATTAAAAGCGCCCTCCCAAGTTGTACTATTGTATGCGCTTGCCTTCAAAAATTGACATTTTTCGACTTTGCAGAGATAAATAGGCGCGCACGGATAAATCTTTTTATTGACAGAACTTCAAAACGGGCTTATAATTCGACAGGTTGAAAAACTATAATTAAGGAATAGGTATATTAAGAGGTGGCAATATGAAAAAATATGACGTCCTGATCGTAGGCGCGGGTCCCGCGGGCATATTCACCGCGATAGAGCTTATAAAGCGCGGCAGCAACAAAAGCATATGCATCGTTGAAAAAGGGCAGCCCATAGAGAGGCGCGCTTGTCCCAAGACGAAGGGCGGCGAGTGCAGAAATTGCAAACCCTATTGCCACATAACCACGGGATTTTCGGGCGCGGGCGCGTTTTCGGACGGCAAGCTGTCTTTAAGCTATGAGGTGGGCGGGGAGCTTCCTCAACTCATCGGCGAGCAAAAAGCGCAGGATCTTATCGACTACGCGGACGGCATTTACCTCGAATTTGGCGCGGATAAGCACGTCGAGGGCGTCGGCAACGACGACAAGGTGAAGGAAATACGCAAAAAGGCCATCAAGGCGGGGCTTAAACTTGTGGATTGTCCCATCCGCCATCTCGGCACAGAAAAGGCGCAGGAATTGTATCAGGCTATAGAAAATTACCTGAAGGACAACGGCGTGGAGCTGATCTTCGGAAGGCAATGCGACAACATCATCCTTGATGGCGACGAGTGCAAGGGCGTTTACATCGAAGACTGCAAGGGAGGCAACAGGGAGGAAGTCTTTGCGGACAAGACCATAATCGCTACGGGGCGCCGCGGCGCGGAGTGGCTTGAAAAGATGTGCGCGCAACACAACATCGCTCACGCTCCCGGCGTAGTCGACATCGGCGTGCGCGTCGAGGTCCGCAACGAGATAATGGAAGAGATAAACTCCGTGCTGTACGAAAGCAAACTTATCGGCTATCCGGAGCCTTTCAAAAATAAGGTCCGCATTTTCTGCCAGAATCCCGGAGGATTTGTCTCGCAGGAGAATTACGACAACGACCTCGCCGTCGTAAACGGGCACAGCTATAAGGAAAAGAAGAGCGACAACACAAACCTTGCGATACTTTGCTCGCATTCCTTTACGGAGCCCTTCAAACAGCCCATAGAGTACGCGCAAAAGGTGGGAGAGCTTACCAATATGCTCGGCGCGGGCAAGATCCTCGTGCAGCGCTACGGCGATATTTTGAGCGGCAAGCGCACTTGGCAAAAGGAACTCAGTTTCTCCAACGTCCGTCCAACCCTCAAGGACGCCGTGGCAGGGGATATAACCGCCGCAATGCCGTATAGGGCGATGCTCAACATCATCAACTTCATACAGGCGGTGGACAAGGTGGTGCCCGGATTTGCGGGATACGAAACTTTGCTGTACAGCCCGGAGCTGAAATTTTACAGCAACAAGATAAGGATGGACGAGGACCTCAACACCTCCATAAAGGGCTTGCATTGCCTCGGCGACAGCAGCGGCTGGACGAGAGGGCTTATGATGGCGTCCGTTATGGGCGTGCATATGGCGCACAATATCCTCAACATAAGATAAGCCAATTATCGCTCCGCATTGAATGAACGTATCTGTACTTAATGAACGCATTTGCGCCGAATGACCGCACTCGTGCAGGTTGCGCGATCGTTGCTCCGCCCGCGTACTACAAGGCAATACGATCATTCGGTCTCGCTCAGCATATCCACAGCTTAAGCGGAGCCGCATAGTTCAAGCGTATCACCACAGTGGAGCGAGGCGCCCTAACTCAAGCGAAGCATTATAGCTCAAGCGATATTACTATATTAAGCGAAGTATCATAACTTAATCGAGGCGCCATAGATAATAAGATAGTCGACTTAAATTTTGAGGATGGGGTATGCCCATCCTTTTTTACAAAAATTTACTTGCGAAGAAAATAAGTTTCCGTCGTAGAACAGTGAAAAAAGAAGGAAAGTATGAAAA
>CANQCC010000019.1 GCA_947589635.1 uncultured Clostridia bacterium
GTACGAGAAAATATATCTTATCACGGCATATACTAAGAGTGAAAAGGATAATCTGAGCGACAGCGAGCGCAATGAGATACACAGATTGATAGATATACTCAAAGCGCAATTGGACGACAATAATAAATAAGGAGGCAGGCATATGGGCGTTTATGATGACATAAAGCTGGGGCTTGAGCAAGCCATAGAATATGAGAAGGGCACTTTGAAAGCGAGAAAAACAAAGTTGTCTATTACTCCTGTTGCCAAATTTTCCGCTCAAGAGATAAAGGATATACGCCACAAAACAGGTCTGTCACAGGCAATGTTTGCAAAATATATGGGCGTATCTGTCAAGACAGTCGAGGCGTGGGAAGCAGGGCGCAACCATCCTGATGGCGCGGCATCAAGATTGCTGTCGCTTACAAAAGCAAATTCATCCTTTCCAATATCATCTGGAATAATCACAGTATAAAAAACATCCCTCGGATGAATTGTCCGAGGGATTGTTTTATGTTATCAGTTTAGAGATCAATAAGTTATGTGATATTTGACAATTCTTCCGCCTGTGACATCATAGGTTACATTGTCAATACAAATACTTCAAGGAAAATTTGAAAAATTTGGCGGGGAAAGGTAAAATTTTGAGATTTAAGTCTGTTTCTAACTATGCGCAAAACACGAGTTTTGCGCATAGAAAGTGGCAAAAATGTCAATAAACAGTAGGGGTTTATCAAATCTTACAAGTGTTCATTTTTTTATTTTATAATTTTGACGCGATTGATATGACCACAATCAATTTTTCAAACTTGCGTTTGAAGTCTTAATTGATATTAGCTGACTTGCATTTGAGGTCTTAGTCTTAATTTGTTTTATTAGATTTACATTTGACGTCTTAATAGTTTCGGTATATTGATTTACATATTTTTATACATATATATTTCTACATGATATTTATACAGATTTAGGTATATTTTACAGATTCAAGACAAATTTGCTTGATTTCAGTCGAAATTGAGCGTTGTGAGCGTGTGCTCAAGCGCAATTTGCGCGTGCTCAAAGGTCAAGCCGCCTTGCAGATACGCGATATACGGCGGTTTGAGCGGTCCGTCGGCGCTGAGTTCTATGGATGAGCCTTGCACAAATGCGCCCGCAGCCATGATGACTTGGTCCTGATAGCCCGGCATATCCCACGGCATAGGTTTGACATTGCTGTCGATGGGCGAAGTTTCCTGAATGGCGCCGCAAAAGTCGATGAGTCGTTCTGCTGAATCGAGCTTTATGCTTGTGACGATGTCGTATGGCGGCAGATCCTTGTCCGGGAGCGTCTCAAACCCGAGCGTCGAATAGGCTTTTGCAAATAGAAGGCTACTTTTCAGTGCGTTTTTTGTGACGGATGGCGCCAGGAAAAGGCCTTGATAAAACGGCAGATATCCATATGCGTAGGAGCCTTCTTCCATGCCGAGTGACGGCGCGGTCAGTCTGTACGATACAAGTTTTACAAGTTCGGCTCTTCCCGCGACGTAGCCGCCGGTGGGCGTTATTCCGCCTCCGATATTTTTGATAAGAGATCCGGCGATCAGGTCGGCGCCGACGTCCGTAGGCTCGATTTTTTGCACAAATTCGCCATAGCAATTGTCTATAAGCACAAGCGTTTCGGGGCTTATACGCTTGACAAATTTGACAAGCTCCTCGATTTGCTCGACGCTTATGGCAGATCTAAGGCTGTAGCCTCTGCTGCGCGCCGCAAACACCGCCTTGACCTTGCCGCCTGCGAGGATCTTTCCTATAGAATCGAAGTCAAATGCGGGCGTTTTGTCGCCGCTGAGAAGCTCTATGATCTTAAAATCCACGCCGAAATCCTTCAAAGACCCTTTTCCTTCTGCGGAAATGACGTCGGTAAGCGTGTCGTACGGCTTGCCGGAGACGCTCAACAGCAAGTCGCCCGGCCTCAGTACGCCGAAAAGCATAAGCGTCAGCGCATGCGTGCCTGAGACTATATTTGGAGACACTATCGCCGCCTCCGCGCCGAAAACGCGCGCGTAAAGCTCGCAGAGCGCGTCCCTGCCTATGTCGTCGTAGCCGTAGCCCGACGTGCCCGCCATGTGCCTCGCCTGAATGGCGCAGTCTCTGAACGCGTCTAGGACCTTGCGTTGATTGCTGAGCGCGATCTCGTCAAGTCGCTTGAATTGCTTGTCGAGCTTTGAAATTGAGTCGTCTATAAGTTGTCTTGCTGCAATTTTGTCCATATTTATACCTTTTTGTCCCCGTTCGGCGTATATGTATCGTCAAGTCGGCTCAGGATATATTCGATCGCGCCGTTGCGGTCGTCAATGTCGAACCACTTTGCAAACGAATATCGCTTGAACCAAGTTATTTGCCGCTTGGCGTAGTTGCGCGTATGCTGTTTTATCTTGTCTTTGACCTCCGCAAGAGAGCTTTCGTCCGGGACGAGCTTACCGTTAACGCACGAAAATTTCAAATCTCTGAACTCTTTATATCCGATCGCCTGCATGCTTTGGCAGTCGAATTTGCCAATTGACAGCGCCTCATTTACAAGTCCTTTTTCAAACATGTCGTCCACGCGTGCGTTGATCCTGTTATACAGGCGCCCTCTGTCTGCGTTGAGCACCACAAGGATAGCGTCGTTAAACTCATTGCTTGATTTGTCCGCGCTTTGAGTCATGTTCTTGTCGGAGTCGAGCGCTATTTCAAGCGCGCGTATCGTCCTTTTGACGTCGTTGACGTTTATTCTGTTCGCGCTGTCCGAGTCGAAAAATTCGAGCATATCGTGCAGCGCTTCCGCTCCGTTTTGGTTCAAAAACGCCTCTAAATAGTCTCTTATCGCGGTGTTTTTGGAAGTATGCGCAAAACTCAACGGATTAAACAGCGCTTCAAAGTACAGCCCCGTTCCGCCCACAACTATCGGCAGTTTTCCCTCGCTCTGAGCCTTAATTATCTCGTCTGTCGCAAGCCTCTTGAACATCGCGACGGAAAACTCCCCGTCCGCTTCCACGATGTCTATCAGTTTGTGCGGAAACTCCTCTCTGACGTCTGCGGACACCTTTGCCGTGCCGATATCAAGCCCCTTATATATTTGCATGCTGTCGGCGGATATTATAACTCCGTCGCGCAATTTTGCAAGTTTCAACGCAAGCTCCGACTTGCCTGTGGCGGTCGGGCCTGCAATAAATACGGGCGGATATTTGATTTTTGATGCGTTTTCGGCCATATTTTTATCTGTTATCATCTTCAAAGTATTCTGATTTAGGCAGATTTTAAGAATACTTATACTATTCTTTTGAACATCTTTTCAAGCTCCGACTTACCTATCGCTATGACTGCGGGACGTCCGTGCGGACACTTGTCGGGCAAGTTTCCGTCCTTGTCGAGATAGTTTCTTATCACTCGCTCGATTTGCTCGTTTGTAAGCGCTTCCCCGCCCTTTATCGCGGCTTTGCAGGCCTGTTGACAGAGGCTTTCTCTCATCACGTCCGCAAGAGTAAGTTTTTCCCCGCCGAGATTAATCGCAAACAGATCCCGGAAAAATTTGGAGAAGTTTATTCGCGCGACCGGCTCCGGAACGGCGTTGATGACTACGCTTCCCGTTCTGCGTTCTATCTCGAATCCCATCTCGGCAAGAGATGGCGTCAGGTCGTCAAAAATTTCCTCTTCCTCTACGGAAAGCGTAAGTTTGTACGGAATTAGCAGCGATTGCGCGTATTCCGGCGTCATTTTTGCGGATATTTTGTCGTAGAGCACGCGCTCGTGC
This sequence comes from uncultured Clostridia bacterium, assembly GCA_947589635.1. Lineage (GTDB taxonomy): Bacteria > Bacillota > Clostridia > Christensenellales > CAG-917 > CAG-475. The sequence continues at coordinate 3,752 of CANQCC010000019.1, forward strand.
GCGGCGTGCTGGTCGATGACGTACATGACCTCGTCGCGCTCGACGATGAGATATGTGTCAAAGACCTGCCCCACGATCTTGCCGTCGAATATCCGTACGGGTTCATCCTCTTTTTCGTCTCGCCTGTCCTGAACGTTATCGTCCATAAAGGCGCCTATGGCAGTGTCGCGAAGTATCGCCGCATTCTTTGGCGGAGTCGCCGTAAAATATCGGGATGAGTCTATGCGAGGCTGCGTATACGTCGGGCGCGAGGCGTTTTGAGGGGTTGCGCTTAAACTTGAAAATTCGCCTCTTGAAGAATTTGTTGCGATATTTGTGCCCGCAGGGTCATACTTATCCTCCGCTTTTCCAGCGCCGATATCAAACCCAAGGCGCTCGCTTCCCTCGTGCACGGCGTCGTAGACCGCGTGATATATCGCTCCAAAGACAGCTTGTTTGTCCGCAAATCGCACTTCCGTTTTTGAGGGATGCACATTGACGTCCACTTGATCAAAAGGCATTATGACGTCTATGGTAAGCACGGGGTAGCTTCTTTTCATCAGCAAGTCTCCGTACGCCTTTTCCGCCGCGGTCTGCATAGTCTGATCGCTGACGGCGCGCCCGTTGATGATAAAGGTCTGCATGCGCGTCGCGCGGGACTTTTCGGGAGATGAAACATATCCGCGCACGGTGATCCCGCCCCTTGAAAAGTCGTCTATTTTTATCATTTCGCTTGCAAATCGGGCGCCGTAGACGGAGCACACGGCGTCAAAAAGCGTGCCTGCGCTGTGCGAAAGCACTTCCTGCCCGTCCGCCGTCAGCGAAAAGGATATGTTTGGATTTGCAAGTATAAGTTTTTTTAAGATCTCCTCGATATATCTTTGTTCTACGGCGGGTTTTTTGAGGAATTTAAGCCTTGCGGGCGTATTGAAAAACAAGTTTTCGACCGCTATGACAGTGCCCTCGTTGCGGCTTGCGAGGCCTTCGAAGGTGACTTTCCCCGCGCTGAGGGCAATTTTTGAAGCGCTGCCCTTTCTTGAAGAGGTCAAAGTGACCTCGCTTACGGAGGCAATCGAGGCAAGCGCCTCTCCTCTGAACCCGAGCGTGGATATGCTGTCGAGGTCGGTCACAGCGGACAATTTGCTTGTCGCGTGCGGCAAAAACGCGGCGCGCATATCCTCGGGATCTATGCCTATGCCGTTGTCGCTGACCTCGATCAGCGCTTCGCCGCCGCGGCTTATGTTGACGTCGACGACGGTAGCGCCCGCGTCTATGGAGTTTTCGACAAGCTCCTTGACGACGGACGAAGGCCTTTCTACGACTTCGCCTGCCGCGAGCATGTTGAATACGGATGGTTCGAGAATGTTTATCCTGCCCATAATTACCTGTATCAGCCGTTTTCAAGCTGTTTTTTAAGATCCGACAACACCGTAAGCGCCTGAATGGGCGTGATATTGTCAAGATTGATGTCTTTTATCTGCGCTTCGATCTTGCTTTCGGAGCCGAACATACTCACCTGTTTTGTGACGTTGCCTCTGCCCGCTTCAAGCAGCATTTCGTTTGTATCGTGGCGCTTGCTTTCCTCCTCGAGTCCCGCCATGATGCGCCCGGCGTGTTCGATGACGGGCTTAAGCACTCCGGCGAGAGACGCGACCTCTATGCCGAAACTTTGCGAGGCGCCGCCGCGCGCGATCTTATGCAAAAACACAATATTTCCGTTTTGCTCGGACACAAGCACGCGGTAGTTTTTTACGCCTTCTAGGTCCTCAAGCTGTGTGAGTTCGTGAAAGTGCGTGGCAAAAAGCGTCTTGGCGCGTATGGTTTTTGTGATATACTCAAGCACCGCCCACGCTATGGACAGTCCGTCGAAAGTGGACGTGCCTCTGCCTATCTCGTCAAGGATGAGCAGGCTGTCGGAAGTCGCGTAGTTGAGGATTGTCGCGACCTCGATCATCTCGACCATAAACGTACTTTGCCCGCCACTCAAGTCGTCGCTGGCGCCTATCCTTGTGAAAATGCGGTCGGTGAGGGCTATGTCGGCGCTGCTCGCGGGCACAAAGCAGCCTATGTGCGCCATAAGCACGATAAGCGCGACCTGCCTCATATAAGTGCTCTTGCCCGCCATGTTGGGCCCGGTTATTATCATAGTGCGATTTTCGGCGCCGTCAAGCAGCGTGTCGTTTGAGACGTAGTCGCCTTTTGCAAGCAACGTTTCCACGACGGGATGCCTTCCGTCCCTGATATCCGTAGCTTTAATTTTGGCGCCTATGCGGGGCTTTACGTAGCGCTGAGATACGGAAACGCTTGCAAAGGACAGCAGGACGTCAAGCGCGGCAAGCGCTTGCGCTGTGCTTCTCAAAGCGGGAAGATTTTCGCACGCGCGCAACTTGAGCTCCGTAAATATCTTCTCTTCAAGGGCGAGCGAGTCGGACTGCGCGCTCAATATTTTTTCCTCTATCGCCTTAAGCTCCTCGGTTATGTAGCGTTCGCCGCCCACAAGCGTCTGCTTGCGTTGATAGCGATACGGCACCTTGTCGATAAAGCTTTTGGAGACTTCGATATAGTATCCGAAAACCTTGTTATAGCCGATTTTAAGCGTGCGGATACCCGTCTCTTCCCTCTCCTTTTCTTCGAGAGAATCCAACCAATTCTGCGCATGATCGCGAATTCCGCGAAGTTCGTCAAGTTGTGGATTATAGCCGTCTGCGATGTAATTGCCGCCTCTGAAATTGGATATTTTATCACGATCGAAGGCGCCGTCAAGCAGTTTTTTCAGCCCATCAAGCGGCTGTATGGAGCGGTTTAATTCCTTAAGCAAGGCGCACTTCGCCCCTTTAAGCGCTTCCTTTATGGAAGGCAAGATCGTAAGCGTGTCGAAAATCGAGAGCAGATCGCGCGGAGAGGCGGAGCCGAACGCAAGCCTCGCGCTGAGTCTCTCGATGTCGCGCGCGCCTTTCAAGTCGTCGACAAGTCTTTCTCTGACCACTCTGTCGCCGACAAGTTCTTCCACCGCGTCAAGGCGTTTGTTTATCTTCGCGGGATCCTGAAGAGGCTGTTCTATATATCTCTTGATGAGGCGCGCTCCCATAGCCGTGCAAGTGCGGTCTAGCACGCTCAAGAGGGAGCCCTGCCTCTTTCCGTCGCGAGCGCGCGCGGTCAGCTCCAGATTGCGGCGGGTTGCGCCGTCGAGAGTCATAAACGATTTATCCCTAAGATACGTTATCTTTGTCAGCTGCGCGAGGGTGCGCTTCTGAGTCTGATTGAGATATTCAAGAAGGCCGCCCGCCGCGCTCACCGCGTAGGGCTTGTCCGCGCACTCGAACGCTTCGATAGAGGCGATTGAAAACGCCGCGAGGATCTTTTTTTCCGCCGTAGCGCGCGCATATGCGAAGTCCTGATAGCAATGAGGACGAAGTTCCGTCGCCTTGAAATAGCCCATCCCGCCGTACTTCCCCGTGAAGTCCGCATTGCAGATGACCTCGCTTGGAGAAATGGCGCCGAGGATGTCGGACAGCCTGTCGAGATAGTTGTCGCCCTCGAACTCGTACACGTTGAATTCGCCCGTCGAGATATCCGCCCAGGCTATGCCGAAAGCGCCGTCTTTTGTAAAAATCGACGCAAGATAGTTGGACGCGCGCTCGTCGAGAATATCCTCCTCCATAACGGTGCCGCTTGAGATCACCCTTACGACGTCCCTGTCAACAAGGCCTTTGGAAAGCGCGGGATCGCTTAACTGCTCGCATATCGCGACGCGGTATCCGGCCTCTATAAGCCGCCTTATGTAGTTGTCTACGGCATGATAAGGCACGCCGCACATGGGCGCGCGCTCCTCAAGTCCGCAGTCCCTGCCCGTAAGGGTCAGATCGAGCACGCGGGAGGCGGTCACGGCGTCGTCAAAAAACATCTCGTAAAAATCGCCGAGCCTGAACAGCATTATACAATCGGGATATTGGTCCTTCATCGCAAAATAGTGCTTCATCATCGGTGAAAGTTTTGTTCTGTCAACTATCATATGTCCTCCCTACTGCCGAACAGCGACGCGGAGCGCGACGCGGTTATTTTTACGTTTATAAATTTGCCGATATCCGAAGGTCCGCCGTCGAAGGTGACAAGTCTGCCGCTGTCCGTCCTTCCGCAAACCATGCCCTCGAATTTGGGCGCCGTATCCTCGCACAGCACTTCGTAAGTTTTTCCGGTGTAGCCGTCGGATAGTTCCTTAGTGATGCGGTTCTGCGCCTTGATAAGCCTTGAGATGCGCTCCTGCTTGACCGCATAGGGTATCTGCTCCATTTGGGCGGCGGGAGTACCCTTGCGCGGCGAATATATAAATGTAAACGCGTTTGAAAAGCGCACCCTTTCCACTATGTCGAGGGTACATAAAAAGTCCTCTTCCGTCTCGGTCGGAAAGCCCACCATTATGTCCGTAGTCAGGCCTATGTCGGGCATGCGGCTTCTCAAAGCGCTAACAAGATAAAGATATCTCTCGCGGTCGTAGCGCCTGTTCATGTCCTTAAGCACTTTGTCCGATCCCGATTGAATTGGCAAGTGAAGGTTAGAACAGATCTTGTTTGAGGCCGCCATCTCGTCCATGACTTCCTCGGTTAGGTCTTTTGGATGCGAAGTCATAAATCGCACGCGAAATTTGCCCTCTATTTTGTCTATTTCGTGCAAAAGTTTGGCAAAATTTACCTCGCCGCCCGGCATGTCGTTGCCATAGGAGTTGACGTTTTGCCCAAGCAAAGTTATCTCCTTATAGCCCATATCCACGGCGCGCCTGACCTCGTCAAGCACGTTCGGCATGCTTCGCGAAATCTCCCTGCCGCGCACGTAAGGCACTATACAATAGGTGCAGAAGTTGTTGCAGCCGTAAATTATGTTTATCCAGGCGTTTGGATAGCTTGTGCGCAAAGTCGGAGTATTTTCATCTATTGACAAATACTCGTCGGGAAGGCGCGTGTCGACGGCGCGATAGCGCTTATCCCCTCTGCGTTTGCTCTCCCGCGAGGAAATTATTTTGTTTATTTCCTCCGGCAAGCGCGAGATGTTGCGGGTGCCGAGGATTATGTCCACATAGGGATATCTCTGCCTGATGTTCTCTGCCGCTCCGTCCTGCTGAGGCATACAGCCCACGACCGCAAGGATAAGCGACGGGTTGCGCTTTTTCTCCGCCTTGACCACGCCGATGTTTCCAAGCGCGCGCCTCTCCGCCGTATCGCGGATGCAACAGGTGTTGAAAACGATGACGTCGGCGCTCCCCTCGGCGGGACAGTCCTCATATCCCATCGCCTTAAGAAGCCCCGCGATCTTTTCGGACTCGTGCACGTTCATCTGACAGCCGTATGTAATTATCTTATAATATCCAAGCATAGTATACCCGTATGCGCATGCGCGCAAGTTTCATAGACTTTTATTATACATAATTTTTAAGGATAAAACAATAATATTTTTAATGAAAAATGACCTTACAAGACAAAATACCGGCAACTTGGCAAAAAAACGCCGCAAAATGAGGCGGATAGCTGTCGCGACGATAATCCTCATATGCGCTCCTATACTTATATTTGCGATGTTTGTATGCGGATTTTATATCTGGGCAAGCGGTAAACATATTGACGCTTCCCTCCTTCCCACTGCGAGCGCGGCTCCCGTCTTTTATTATGCAGACGGCGAAAAAATTGCGGGCTATGACGACGATCTTCTTAAAGCGGACGAGATTAGTTGCGATCTGCAAAACGCTTTTGTGGCGCTCGAGGACAAGCGCTTTTTCAAGCATAAAGGCTACGACGTCGTGCGCATAGCGGGCGCGGCGGTCAAAAACCTGAAGTCGGGAGGCGTGCGCGAAGGCGCCTCGACGATAACTCAACAGCTTGTAAAGAATACGCATTTAAGCGGAGAAAGGACTCTTTCGCGCAAACTGAACGAGATCGCGCTCGCCATCGACCTTGAAAAGAAGTATTCGAAGTCTGAAATTTTATGCATGTACCTCTCCGTCATCTACTTTGGGAGCGGAGCCTACGGCGTAAAGGACGCAGCGAGAACTTTTTTTGACAAAAGCCCCGCTGAGCTCACTCTGGCGGAGTGCGCGACACTTGCGGGAATAGTCAAAAACCCTGCGGGCTACTCTCCCAAAAACCATCCCGAAAAGTGCGTGGAGAGGCGAAACATTGTGCTTGCGCTCATGCGCGAACAGGGCTATATTTCCGACGAGGAATTTGAGGCCGCCAAGGCCGCTCCGCTTGAGATCGCTTCGAAAAAGCGGGACGAGACGGGACTTAAGGCCTATATCGCGATGGCGCGCGAGGAGATCTGCGAGGAGCTTGGCATCACAAAATACAGTCTAGACAATTCGGGACTTAAAATTTATCTCAACGTCGACAAAAATCTTCAAAACGCGCTCGAGGCGGGGCGCACAGGCGGAAACAGGGAGAGCGACGACGTGTCGGGAGCGTCGATAATTTTGGACAACAAAAGCGGCGCCGTACTTGCCTACTACTCCGATATCGTAGGCGATATAAAGCGTCAGACGGGATCGATTATCAAACCTCTTGCCGTATACGCGCCCGCTTTCAACGAGAAACTCATCTCCCTTTCCACGCCCGTGACGGACGAAAAAGTAAATTACGGCGGATATGCTCCAAGCAATTTCAACGACGCGTATCTTGGCGACACGGACATCAGGACGGCGATAGAAAAGTCGCTGAATAGCGTCAGCCTTAAGGTCCTCAATTTCCTCGGCGTCGAAAAGAGCGCGCAATATCTTGAGAAGTTTGGCATAGCCATCTCGGAAACGGACAAAAACGCCACGCTTGCGCTTGGAGCCTGCTCCGCCTCGCCCGTTGATATTGCCGCCGCGTACGGCGCTATCGCCAACGGAGGAAGAAAGCTCTCGCCGAATTTTATAAGATATGCGTTAGATCCAAGCGGCGAAAAGATATATTCTCAATCTGCCTCTGAAGAGAGGATAATATCCGAAGCCGCCGCTCAGCTTACAAGTATTGCGCTTAAAGATACCGCAAAATCAGGCACCGCAAAGACGCTTGGCGCCCTTCCATTCGAAGTCGCCGCCAAAACCGGCACGTCCGAGAGGAAGGACGGCAAAAACAGCGACGCATGGTGTGCAAGTTTTTCGGATGATATGACAATTCTTGTCTGGCACGGCAGCGACGTCGGCATGACGGAGAGAGGAGGCGGCTACCCAACTCGCGAAGTAAAAGCGATATGGCAAGCCGTTCACGCGCTCACTCCGCAGCGCGAGCGCATGCAAATATCAAAGGACGTAGTTTGCGCCGACATAGACGTCGCCTCCACAAAAGCGCGGAAACAAATCGTGCTTGCGAATGAAAATACTCCTTTAGAATATCGAAAAACAGAATATTTCGACATCGAAAACTTCCCCACTTGCTTTGACGGACTGTTTGACGAAGCGTCCCCCGTCCAATTTGAGATCGCCGCGCGCGAGGGGCATGTGGAGCTAAGCTTCGACACAATGCCTATATATGGCTACAGCGTCTATCGCACGGACGTGTTTGGCAGAGCGCTTATCTACTCAAATGACGGGAACGGCGAAAAAACGCTTATAAAAGACGTGCCGTTCGGCTTTGACAAGGCCGTGCAATACGAAGTGGTCTGCTATTTGAAAACGCGCCCGGAATTGAGCGCGTCGTCCTTAAAAAGCGTGTTTTTCGATATGGAATTTCAATAAAGTGCGTTGCATTGCAGTATCTAAATCGCAATAAATCGGCATATTTTATCAGTCGCGATATGTACAAAACTTAACGTCCTGCCTGATTTATACCCTGCCCGGCTTGACTTTATAAAGTTTCTTATCTTATTCGACTTGACTTTATAAGGTTTCAAGTCCTGCCAGGCTCGGTTTTATAAAACTTCTATGCCCTGCATGGCCTCCTCGACAAGCGCGTCGACGTCAAGCGCTCTCTCTGCCTCTTCCACTCTTTCAAGCCTCGGCTTGATGGCGGGATTTTTTGGCAAAAAGACGGTACAACAATCCTCATAGGGTTCTATCGACGTCTCGTATGTGCCGATTTTTTTGGCAATATCCATGGTTTCTTCCTTGTCGAAGGCGATAAGCGGCCTAAAAATGGGAAGCCCGGCGGTGCTCTCGGTCGAGGTCATGCTCTCCACAGTCTGAGACGCGACTTGCCCGAGGCTCTCCCCGGTGACTATTGCCTTGCAATCGTTCATATTCGCAAGTCTTGTCGCAATTCGGGTCATAAAGCGGCGCATTATAGTGATCATGTACTCGGCGGGGCACTTCTCGTGAATGGCAAGCTGAACGTTTGTAAACGGCACGACGTACAACTTCATTTTGGTCGTATATGCCTCGACGATATCTCTTAATCTTCTGACCTTTTGCTTTGCAAGTTCGGACGTATACGGCGGCGAGGCGAAATGCACGGCGACAAGTTTCATGCCTCTTTTTGCCATCATATATGCCGCTACCGGCGAATCAATGCCTCCCGACAGCAGCAAAATACCCTTTGACGAGCAGCCTACGGGAAGTCCACCGGCGCACGGGATCACCTTGCTGTACACGTATGCGTCGCCGGTCTCGCGTATGTCGACGTTAAATTCGTAGTCATACTTTTTTAAGTCCACCTTGAAAGAGGAATGCTTGAAGATCGTGCCCGCAAGCTCCGCCGCGATCTCGTAAGACGGAATATCAATGCGCTTATCCGCCCTCTTCACGGTCACGCGAAATGTGGGGTCTAAGCGAGTGTTTTCCTCTTCAAGCTCTTCGGCGAGAGGTGCGAGCGCGTCCTTTATCGCTTGAAAGCCGTGCTGCGCGTCGCTTGGGACTTTGGTCGCGACGGACAGCGAATGTATACCGAAAACCTTCGTCAGCCTGTCCACTATTTCCGCCTCTTTAAGCTCGTCATAATCCTCGACGGAATAACGCGCCTGCGACCGTTTGAATGTATAGCCGTCCTCGCCAAGCAGTCTGTCAAGCGAAAATTTTATGTTTTTGATGAGGAGACTTTCAAAATAGCTGCGATTTTTGCCCTTCAAAAAAATCTCGCCATATCTCAAAATGATAACTCTTTTGCCCATAATGCCCTCTTAAGAGTTGATATTTATTGTCTCATTGTTTTTGCAAGCCTGTCCGTGTGCGCCTTAATGCGCTCTATAACGCGGTCGACCTCGCGGATGTCGTTGAGATGCGAAAAGCTGAAACGTATGACTCCCTCGATATGCTCGTCGTCCAGTCCGAACAGCTTTTTGAATCTGCTTTCATGGTGCGACGCGCACGCCGAACCAGTCCCTACAAGTATGCCGTCCTCTTCCAAAGCGTGCAATAGCACCTCGCCGCGAACGTTTGCAAACGCTACGCTCAAAATATTTGGAACGGAATTTTCAAGTTGCGTTATTATTGCGACGTCGGGGACGGTTTGTTTTAATTTTTGTACAAAGTATTCTCGATAACCGTGAATTTTAGAATAGTTTGCGGCAAAATTTACACTTCCTGCTTGCGTTGCCGCCGCAAATGAGTGTATCAGCGGGCTGCTTTCCGTGCCGCTTCTGAATCCCGATTCCTGGCCGCCTCCCAAAATGAGAGGTTTGATTTTGCTGCCGCGCTTTACGTACAGCGCTCCTATGCCCTTCGGTCCGTGTATCTTGTGCGCGGCTACAGTGTAGGCGTCAACGTCGAGTGCGGCGACTGAAAGAGGCGTCTTCAAAAACGCTTGTACTCCGTCCGAATGGAATATTGCGCCCGGCGCCACCCTTTTTGTGGCGCGCACGAATTTTGCGATATCGTTTATCGCGCCCGTCTCGTTTGAGACGTGCATTATGCTGACAAGCGACACGTTATTATTAAGTAATTGCTTGAATTTGTCAAAGTTTACGCTGCCGTCTTTATCTATCGGCGCAAGGCATACGTCATATCCGCTGTTTTTAAGCTCCATTGCGGGCGCGTAAACCGAATCGTGCTCGCCCTCGCCGATTATTATGCGACTTCCCTTGCGGCCTTTTGCGCCGAACAGCACCGTGTTGTTGCCTTCCGTGCCGCCCGAATTGAAATACACCTCGCCAAGAGAGCCGCCAAGCGCTGACCTGACCGCCGCTCTGTCGATACTTATGCGCTCCGATACGCTTGCGGATTCGCGATACTTTGCGGAGGGATTGTAAAATGCGGGCGCAAGCGCTTCGCTAAGCGCCTCGGCCGCCTCGTCGCACATAGGAGTGGTCGCCGCATTGTCAAGATAAATCAAGCCGTCACTGTTCATTTTCTGCCTCTTCCTCTCCGCCTTTCAGCGCGACTAAAATAAGCTCGGTCATATACTCGTCCGGCTTGAATATAAGCCTTTCAAGCCTTTCTTTTACCTTAAAAATAAGCTGATAGGCTCCTGCCTCCGCGCCGCTTTGACATGCCAGAATGTCGTCGGCGTCGGCCACTCCGTCGAATATGCCAAACTCCGAGACGTCGTCAAACAGTATATCAGCGATCCTCGCCTGCTTGCCGACCACGTCCTTTTTTGCGATCACAAGGCGCTTTTTGGACGCCGAATAGGTATACTCTCTCGCGTTGAGATTGAAAAAATGTATCTCAAGCGCGCCGAGTATGATAAACACCCCGCAACCTATCATAAAGTACCAGTTGACAAACGCCGCTATCATCAAAAAAGCGAATGCAAGAAGAAACGCCGCCAAGCCCATTAACTGAGCGGCGCGAGCCCTCTTATCTATCGTCACCTGTACCGTTTGGGTATATTGCGTTGTCATTTTACCTCTTATTTCTCTTTATTTATTGGCTTTTAACCTTATAGTAGTCGCCTTTTTTGACTTTGACCGTAATCTTGCCCAGCGCGACCATAGCCTCTCCGCGCGAATTGACTGACACGAGGCGCCCGCGCTTTGCAAGCGATTTGATATACACGTCGTCCCCGTCGCCAAGCGGAGTCGGATCGGGGATATCCGCGATCACAGCCTCCTTGCTGTACTCGGCGGACAAATTTTCAAGTTTTCTCTTTGCGGCGCGAGCCTCAAAAAGATCCGCCTCGGTAATCTCGCTTTCGGGGCGCAAAAGTATCTCTTTTATCTGTTCGATAAGTTCGTTGGCCTCCTCCACGCTGTCCTCGATCAGGCGTTTTGTCTCTTTACGAATACTTTCGTCAAGTTTTTCTCTCTTTTCTTCGACTATCCGCTTTTGTTTTTCCGCTTCCTGCAGGGTTTTTGCGGCTATTTCCCTGTCCGTCTGAGCCTCGTTTACAAGCGCTGCGGCGCGCTGTCTCGTCTGCTCCGCGGCGTTGAGAACGCTGTCAAATTGCACTTTTTCTTTTGAGAGCTTGCTTCTCGCGTTGTCTATCACGCTCTTTTTAAGGCCCAGTCTGCTTGCGATCTGCAGCGCGTTGGAGCTGCCTATCGCGCCCATTATCAGCTTGAAAGTAGGCGAAAACGTCTCGACGTCAAACTCCATGGAGGCGGCGACCACGCCGTCTGTGACAAGCGCGAACTCTTTAAGGTCGTTGAAGTGCGACGTGACAAGCGATTTGACCCCTTTAGATATCAGATATTCCGCAATACTTACCGCAAGCGCCGCGCCCTCGCCGGGGTCTGTGCCCGCGCCAAGTTCGTCAAACAGCACGAGAGAATTTTCGCTTGCCACATCCAGAATATCCACGGTGTTTTTTATGTGCGCGGAGAATGTGGACAGGCTCTGCTCTATGCTCTGTTCGTCGCCTATGTCGCTGTAAACCCCGTCAAAAAGGCTAATATCTGCGCTCTTTGCGGGCACAAACATGCCGCTCATCGCCATAAGCGCAAACAGGCCCACAAGCTTAAGCGTGACCGTCTTGCCTCCCGTATTCGGCCCCGTGATAAGCAGCATTTTTTCGTCCTTTTTCAGGCATAACGACACCGG
>CANQCC010000020.1 GCA_947589635.1 uncultured Clostridia bacterium
CGCCGTTTTTGAGGGGGAAGGTCTCGGGCAGCTTGCCGGAGGGGTTCACGTCGCCGAAAAGCACGTCGTAGGTCGCCTCGCCGACAGCCTGTCCGCCTATGTACATGTTGATTATGGATTTTACGTCGCTCTCCCAATCGCCAAGCTCCACGGGAGCGCCGAGTGATAGCACTACCACGACGTTGGGATTGACCTTGAGAAGCTCGCTGACAAGCAGGTTGTGCGCCTCGGGCATGTTGAGGTGCGAGCGGTCGTAACCTTCGGATTCGTACGCGTCGGTAAGGCCGATGAAGACTACGACTTTGTCCTTGCCTTCGGCGACTTTAAGCGCCTGTTTAAGCAACTTTTTGCTCATGCCGTCGCCCTTAAGCGTGTATCCGTCCGCATAGGCGTACGCCTGTCCAGCGGCGTCAAGCGCGTCGGTAAAGGAGACTATCTTTGTCGCGGCGATGTGGCTGGAGCCTGCGCCCTGGAAACGCGCCTGCTTTGCAAGTTTGCCTATGACCGCGATGTTTTCGGTGCGGGAGAGGGGAAGCGCGCCGTCCTCGTTTTTGAGAAGCACCGCGCTGTTTGCGGCGGCCTTTCTTGCTACGGCGTGATTCTTTTCGAAGTCCGTCTTATAGCCCTCGACTTCGCGTTCCGCGTTTTCATAGGCGAATCTGATCATCCTAAGCGCCACCTTGTCAAGATCCTTCTCACTTAAGGAGCCGTCTTTGACGGCGGCGATTATCTTGCGGTCGTTCAAGCCCTTGTTGCCGGGCATCTCGAGGTCAAGCCCCGCTTTGACGCCTTCTATGCGGTCGTTCACCGCGCCCCAGTCGCTGACTACGATGCCCTTAAAGCCCCACTCGTCGCGAAGTACGTCCGTGAGCATGCGCTTGTTGTCGGACAAGTACGTCCCGTTGAGACGGTTGTAGGAGCACATGACCGTGGTGGGTTGCTCCTGCTTGACCACGCGCTCGAAGGCGGGCATGTATATCTCGCGCAAGGCGCGCTCGTCCACGACGGAGCTGATGTTCATGCGGATATGCTCCTCGTTGTTGGCGAGGAAGTGCTTAAGCGACGTGCCTACGCCTTCCTTTTGTACGCCGTGCACCCACGCCGCGCCCATGACGCCCGCAAGGTAGGGGTCCTCTGAAAAATATTCGAAATTTCTGCCGCAAAGAGGGCTGCGCTTGATGTTGACGCCGGGCCCTAAAACCGTGCATACCTTAAGCGCTTTCGCTTCGTCGGCGATGGCTTTGCCAACCTCTTCAAGCAGCTCCGGGTCCCAGCTTGCGGCGGTAGTGGCGGCGCCGGGGAAGCAGGTGGCAGGCTCCGAAGAGCCCATGATGTTGGTGCCGTTTTCCTTTTGCTTTTCCTTGCGCAGTCCGCTCGGCCCGTCGGATACCCAAACCGCCGGGATGTCTACGTCGTCCCGCTTGATGGGCTGAGTCAGCCAATTTGTGGAGCCGGAGCACAGCGACGCCTTTTCTTCAAGAGTCAGTTTCTTAAGAATGGCGATATAATCTTGTTCTGTCATAATCTTCCTCCATGGTCATAAACCTATTATAAATATTGTACTATAAAAACAAAACTTTCGCAATAGTCATTTGCGCCGCTTAAGGCCCATACGATAAAAAATAAAAACGGCCGCTTAAATTGTCAGGACAGCCGCTTTTTGAAGGAAATTTGTATTTCAATTTGCAAAAAGTATTATAAATTATGGCGATTTTTGAAATACTCGCCTCATTTTCTCTTGCCGCGAGGGGTCGGGATCTCCTGCGCGGAGTAGGTTTTAAGCACGTCCAGCTTGTCGTCGTCGGTTATCTCGCGGATCACCTTTGCGGGCACTCCCGCGACGAAGGTGCGGGCGGGAACGTCGCGCGTGACTACGCTGCCGGCGCCTATGACCGCGCCGTCTCCTATCGTGACTCCGCCGCATACCGTGACGCAGGAGGCGAACCATACGTCGTTGCCTATGGTTATGGGTTTTGCGTATTCAAGGTCGTGATAGCCCGTGGGATATTGTTGCTGTTTGCGCTCCTCGAAGTGCAGCGGGTGGACGGGCGTTGCAAGCGTGACGCGCGTGCCGAACATGCATCCGTTTCCTATCTTTATGGGCGCTACGTCAAGGAAAGTGCAGTCGAAGTTGGTAAACAGGTCGTCGCCGAAGGTTATGTTGACGCCGTACTCGCAATGAAAGTTGCTCCAGACGCAGAAATTCTTTCCGTGATTCGGGATAAGTTTTTTAATAATGCGCTCGCGACGGGAGACTTGCCGCATGGGCACGCGGTTGTACTTTTCCGCAAGGTTAAGGGCGAAGTCGTGCCTCTTTGTTATGTATTGGTCGGTAGGGTTGTACAATTTGCCCTCGCGCATAAGTATAAAATCTTTGCTGATCTCGTCCGCCATAGTAAACCTCCGATTTGCGATATGATATAAGGATATCAAAATTATAATAACTTTTATCAAGCCGTTTTGTCAAGAGCGGCAAAAGTATTGAAATGCGAAGCCGAAAGATATAAAATATTTGAGAGGAAATTTTGCGAGGAGCGTAACCTGACGGCCTCCTCTGCGTATTTTTATCGAACGAAAGGAGAACGAGATGAAAAACGCGGCGTTTGAAAGGCTATATGCGAGATACAGCAACGAGGCAAAGCTGTACGTCTGCTCCCTCACGCATAACGCCGCCCTCGCCGAGGAGATCGTTCAAGAGGCGTTTTCGCGGGCACTGACGTCCATCGAGGAGGAAAAAGACGGCTTCAAATATTGGCTGTTCAAGGTGTGTAGAAATTGCTATTTTGACTATTTGCGGAAATCTAAACGCGTCGTTCCCATCGACGACGCCATGAAAAGCGGCGAAGAGGAACTTGCCGACAGGGTCATCCGCGCCGACGAATACAGGGCCCTGTATCGCGCGATAGGCAAATTGAGCGAGGACTATCGCGAGGCGGTCATGCTGTTTTACTTCAACGGCCTGAGTATCGCGGAGATTGCCGACATCCTTTCAAAGAGCGCGGACAGCGTCAAAGTGCGCCTTTTCAGGGCGCGAGCAAAACTAAAATCTATTCTGGAGGCAGAAAATGAACTTTGAAGAAGCATTGAAAAAAGTTAAAGCGGGTACGGCTTCCGACGAGGAACGCGAGTATGTAAGATCCCGCCTATCGGCTGCAAACAAGACCGTCTACGGCGCCCCTGCCGTGGACTTCGACAAGGCGCTCGAGCATATGGAGCAGGGTACGGCGACCGAGGAGGAGATATCCTACGTCAAAGCGCGCATGGAAGAGGCGGATATAGCGCTGTCCGACGACGCGGCGCAGGCAGGCCTGACAAGCGCCCCCTCAAACGACGTCCGCATGCCCGCGGCTCCCGTGCAGGAGGCCAGCAAAGACGACGTGAAACAGGCCAAAAAGTCCTTCAAAAAGCGCTATATCCTCGTCCCCGTGTGCGTATTGCTCGTCATCGTGGTGGCGCTTGGCGCGATACTCGGAGGCGTGTTCGGATATGCCGCAAGCAGCGCCAAAAAGAGCATGAATTTCGACCTTGAACACTGCAAGCAACAAGCCATAGCTTACGTGCTTGACAACCAACAGAGCTTAGGGGTCCCTCAGGACGTATCCTTCGGGAATGGACAACTTCGCGTAGAGGACGTGGACAGGCAATTCCACTATAACGCCAAAAAGCTTGACGCCAGCTACTATTATTACGAGATAGACGTCGAGGGCAGAGCAGTTATCAGCGGCGGCATTCGTCCATATACCGTTGAGCTTGAAGTCGAACTTCGCGTGAACACCGTGACCGGCAGCGTCGAGGTTATCAAATCCGACTATGACGTCGACTGACATCTGAAACATTTTGACAAATGCCAAAAGCGCTCCGAGTTTTCGGAGCGCTTTTAACGCCGGTATTTTTTGTTGCCGCGTCGCTTATTTAAGCAGACGTCATTACGTTTATTTTAAGCAGACGCCGTTATGCTTAACGTTTTGCCGACGTCAAGCGCTTATTATTTTGCCGACGTCTTTGGTTTAGTGTCCGAGCGGCGGCGATTTACTTGACATTTTGCAAATGTCATTGCTTTTTTGACTTCCGATTTGCATATTTTACAGCGAGAATGACGGGCGTACCGCTCCATGGTAGGTGTTGTTTATATAGTCTATCACCTGTTGCGACTTGAGGGCGTTTACAAGCGCTTTGATCTTGTCGTCGTTTTCATGCCCCTCCTTTACGGCGATTATATTGGCGTAAAGCTGAGCCGCCTCGCCGTCCGCGCTTTCCGTGCCGAGGACGTTTGTGATGTCAAGCCCGTTCTGGATCGCGTAGTTGCCGTTGATGACCGCAAGCGTGCCCGAAGCGCTCTCCCTCAGGTGCAGCGCCACGTCCTCCGCTTTGAGGGGAGTTATCGTGTTGCCGTTTGCCGATATGTCGTGCACGGTCAGGTTTACGCGGGGATCGGCGCCTGCGGGAAGGGTTATGAAGCCCTCGTCGGCAAGCACAAACAGCGCGCGGGTCAGGTTGGTCGGATCGTTGGGGACAAGTATGACGCGTCCCGTCTTTACCGAGTCGTAACTTGCCTTATCGACGTCTTTCCCGTATACGCCAAGCGGCTCGTAGTGTATTTTGTCTACCGCGACAAGGTGGGTGCCATAGTCGGCGTTGAAGCTCTCAAGATAGGGCGCGTGCTGAAAGTAATTGGCGTTTACCGATCCCTCTTCAAGCGCGGTGTTTGGCGTTATGTAGTCGTCGAACACTTTGACGTACAGTTTGTACCCTTGCTGCTTGAGGACGTCTTTTACTACGTTCAATATCTCGGCGTGAGGGGAGGCGCTTGCGCCCACGACTATGTTGTGCGGGTCGTCGGGATTGGGATTGCACGCGGTCAGCGCGAACGTGAGCGAAAGCGTGAGGATGGCTACTGTTATGATGGCTACGATTCTTGATTTTTTCATTTTTGTATTCTCCATATAATTATTTTTTATTTATAAGCCTTTCGGCGTTGATTTATTATTTTCAGGCATTCTATTGCGCTCTTTTTAAGCGTGGTCGTCTTGCGAGGCGTCGTTTGTGCTTGTATCGTCCTGCGCGAGGTCGTTTGCGACCGTATCCTCTGTTGGCGTCGCATCTTTTAAGGACTGATGGGTGCGGCTTCGTTTCGACTTTGAAAAGCGCTGGCGCTTGTCAAGGCGCTTTGCGATGGCCATGCCGACTTCCTGCAAGATCTGCACGATTATGACGGTCAGCGCCACGCACAGCCATATGACGTCCTGCGCGTTTGAAGGCCTTGCCTGAGATACCGCGAGCGCTCCCAGTCCTCCGCCGCCTATCGTGCCCGCCATGGCCGAGTAGCCGAGCACCGTGACAGTGGATATGACCGCGCCTACGACGAGTGAGGGTTTCGCTTCGGGCAGATACACTTTCCATATAATCTGCCACGTGTTTGCGCCCATAGATCTTGCCGCCTCTATCACGCCTCCTCCGACCTCTTTGAGGGAGGACTCCGCCATGCGCGCTATGTACGGCGCCGCCGCGACGATAAGCATAAATATCATTGCTCCGTTGCCTATGCTTGTGCCTATTATCGCGCGGGAGACCGGGATGAGGGCGACCATCAGGATGATGAAGGGGACGGAACGCAATATATTGACCACTACGCCAAGTATTTTGTTCAGCGCGGGAATGGGTTTTATGCCGCCTCTGTCCGTCGCCGCCAGCGCTATGCCGAGGGGAAGCCCTATCAGATATGCGACGAGGGTGGAAATTGCCGTAAGATAAATCGTTTCAAAGGTCGCGAGGGCGAATCCCTCAAAACCGAGTTGCGTAAAAAGTCTGCTCATAACTCCTCCTCAAACAGCACGTTGTGCGCGGCAAGATAATTTTCGGCTTTTTCAAGGTCCTCTTCCGCGACCTCCAGCACCATATGTCCCAAAGGCTTGCCGTCTATGTTTTTTGTGTCCGCGTAAAGTATGTTGGCTTTTACTCCGCTTTCGAGCGCCAGCCCGGATATGACGGGAGTGTCCGACACGGTGCCGTCAAAGATTAGGCGCAACTTTTTGCCGCTTTCGCTCTCTATGGCGCGGATCAGGTCGGGGATTATAAGTTCCTTAGCGATGTCCGATCGGGGACGGGAAAAGACCTCTGCTACGGTGCCGTGCTCCGCGATCTTGCTGTCGGAGATGACGGCGACGTCCGTGCATACGCTTTCGACGACTTTCATCTCGTGCGTGATGATTATGACGGTCACGCCAAGTTTTTTGTTTATGTCCTTAAGCAGCTTTAAGATGGACGACGTCGTGTTGGGGTCCAGCGCGCTTGTGGCCTCGTCGCACAGCAGGTATTTCGGCTTGAGGGCGAGGGCGCGCGCGATCGCAACGCGCTGTTTTTGTCCGCCGGAAAGCTCGGAGGGATAGGCATTCTTTTTGTCTTCGAGCTCCACAAGTCTCAAAAGCTCGTCCACACGCCCCTCGCAGTAGTCTTTGAAGAATTTGCGCTTCTTTATCGGCGACAGTTTTCCGCCCTCCGCCACGACGTCCGCTCTTGCAAGCTCCAGAGGAAAGCGGACGTTGCGCGCCACGGTGCGCTGCTCAAGCAGATTGAAGTTCTGAAATATCATTCCGATGTTTCTGCGCAGCGTGTTCAGCCTCTTTTGCGAAGCCGCCGTGACGTCCTCGCCGTCTATGACGACTCTGCCCGAGGTGGGGCGCTCAAGCAGATTTATGCATCTGACAAGAGTGCTTTTGCCCGCGCCCGAAAGCCCTATTATGCCGAATATCGCGCCGTCGGGGACGATAAGATCTATGTCCGAAAGCGCCCGGACGTCGCCGCTTGCGGAGGAGTATGTTTTGCCAAGTTTTTCAAGTTGTATCATAAATGCCTCTATAATGTCTGATTTTTTGCCGCTTTCGTGCGCTTAAAAAGCCCGAGGCGGCGGGATGTAAAATTTGGTTTTTATCGCGCGGAAAATAAAAACGCCCGGGAAAACGATCCCGAGCGAGTGTTTCAAGCTTTGACGTCAGAGGATGGCCAAAAGCCCGCGCACACTTGCTCGGGATCTACGCATCGCCATCATCATGTTGTAAAGTGCGGGCATAACTTGCCTCCGTTGTCTTGATAGGGGCAGTATAACTTAGGTTTTTGCCGCTGTCAAGCGATTTGGATAATTTTTTTGACGCCTTGTCGCGTCGATAACGATTGCCGCGACGAAAGTTTATTGAATTTGCAAAGTTTTATGGAGCCTCCTCTTTAAGGCGACGAAGCCTCTTGACGGCGCCTGAAAAATTGGCAAAATTTTTATGTCCCCGCTTTTTGAGGCAAGTATTTTTGCGTGCGGCACGCATACAATATTGACGAGGTGATTCATGTGGTCAAACGAAATCAGCATAGACAAACGGCACGAGAAAGAAATATCCTATATACTTGACTCCATTGAAAATACAAACGACCTATCGTATGCGACGGAGGAATCGCGGGACAGGCTTTATATCTATGTGGCCAGCGCGTGCGAGCGCGTGAACGACGTGGAGTCGAGATTGGAAGAGATTGTAAAGACCGTCATCTTAAGTTTTTTCAAGCAGGAATTTTTTCTTGAAAGATTGGACCTTAAAAAGATGGAGCTTGCCGAGTGCGCGCTTTTAAGCTCCATCGTGCATTTTGACAGGGAATTTGAAGGCGCCGTCGTCTCTAGAGCGCTTGCGGGAGTTGGGGACGTCAACATAGACGGCATATTCAACTTCCGCCTTGACGCGCTTTACGACAGCTGGGAGGAACTTGCCGAAGTCAGCGCCCGCCTTGTGGACAGCGTGTCGTCGGACGGCGAGCTTTATGACATAGCCTCCTTCATCACGGGAGGGGACGGCGGCAAGAACAGACTGCTTATAGAAAGCGGCAGACTTAAAAACATCACCTGCCACAGGACCGTCGAGGTCGTAAACCTGTTTGACGAGGGCGAAAAGAACTTATTGAGCGCCATACTCGGCGAAAAGCCGCAGGAGATCCTTGTGGAGAGGGGGACGCTGTCAGCGCCTATGCGCTCCACGCTTCGCCGCATCGCCCGCGTGATAGAAAGATAGCATTAAAAACACAAAAAGTGTTTTAACATCTGCCTCGCGTCGCAATTCAACGCCCAAAGGAGGGCGTTTTCTTATATACAGCGCATATATACAACACGAATAGTGTTTTTAATTATCTTCACATAAAACACCTATCGTATTTTATCTTGCGGATTTTTTATTTTTCTTCAAATTAAATGTGTTTTGCGACCCCGAGATAGTTGCGCATATAGTTGCGCAAACTTAAAAAAACGTGTATCATAATAAATACTTGATAATAATGTAAAGCGACATAGCTTGGAGAATATATGGCAAAGAAGACAAAAAACGTAAAGGTGACTTTCCTTGGCGGCGTGGGCGAGATAGGCAAAAATATGACCGTCATCGAATGCGGCGAGGACATGATCGTCGTCGATATGGGCGTATCCTTCCCAAAGGAGGACAGCCCGGGAATGGACGCGATAATCCCCGATATCACCTATCTGAAACAGAATATCAAGAGGCTGCGCGGCATAGTGTTGACCCATGGGCATGAGGACCACATCGGCGCCATCCCTTATTATGCGGACGAGCTTAAGCGCGTGCCAATATACGGCACTTCGCTGACGATAGGGCTTGTCAGGCGCAAACTTGAAAAGTCCGCAAAAAAATGCAATCTGATAACCGTAGCCGCGGGAGATACCGTCGTGCTTGGCGGCATAAAGGTGGAGTTTATAAAGGTATGCCACTCCATGGCGGGCGCGTGCGCGCTTGCGGTGTATACGGACGGCGGCACCGTGTTTGTGACGGGCGACTTCAAAATTGACAATACCCCCATCGACGGCAAACAGACAAATCTTCAGCGCATTGCGGAGATAGGCGCAAAGGGCGTGACGCTTATGCTTGGCGAATCCACCAATGTGGAGCGCAAAGGCAGTTCGACCTCCGAGATGGTGGTCGGGCAAAATCTTGCGAACATCTTTCAGGCGAACGCCAAAAAGAGGCTTATCGTCGCATGTTTCGCCTCGTCCAACTATCGCGTGCAGCAAGTGCTTGCTCTTGCGCACCGCTATGGGCGTAAAGTCGTGCTTGCCGGCAAAAGCATGAAGAGCATTGTCGACGTCGCGTCCGCTTGCGGCGAGCTTAATGTGCCCAAGGGAGTGATCGTCGACGGCATAGGCAAACTTAAGCCGAGCGAGGCGCTTATCCTTGCTACCGGCTCGCAGGGGGAGCCTCTTTCCGCGCTGAATAAGCTTAGCAAAGGGGAGTTCAACAAGATAAACATAGGCAGCGACGACGTAGTGGTGCTAAGCTCATCGCCAATTCCCGGCAACGAAAAATCCGTCTATGACGTGATAAACGCGCTGTTCAGAAAGGGCGCCGAGGTGATTTACGACAGCATGAACGACATCCACGTATCCGGCCACGCCTATGAGGAGGAGCTTAAACTGATGCTTACGCTTGTGCATCCGACATATTTCATGCCCGTGCACGGCGAGTACAGGCATCAATATAAGCACGCCGCCATCGCAAAGGCGCTTGGGGTGCAATCCAAAAACATAGTTATCCCCAACATAGGCGAAAGCTACAGCGTGACCGCTAAGGGGATAAGAAAGCACTCCAACGTGCCCGCGGGCAACACCTATGTGGACGGAGTCATCCTCGAGGACGGCGAGGCAGTGGTCAGCGACCGCCGCTCGCTTGCGGAATACGGGATGTTGCTGCTGCTTGCGGAGGCGGACCTCGAAAGGGGAACGCTTATAGGCGACGTGGACATAGTCGCGCGCGGCTTCAATCTGACCGACGAGGTGAGAAGAAACGTCAAAAACGCCGTCGCGGAGGCTGTAAATACCTCCGATTTTGACAAGGCGGATGTGGACGAATATGCAAAAGTCATAAAAAAGACGATACGCAAACTTTTCGGCAAGGACAGGCAATTCCCAATTGTCATCCCCGTCGTAGTCGAGGCATAACGTATGAGAAGAAAACCGATAATACTTATAATGACCTCGCATGAGGAGCAAAGCGGCGTCGCCGAAAAACTCAAGCGCAGGATAATGGAAAGCGGCACTCACAACGCCGTCGTGATAAGCGACGAAAAATACGGCTCCGTCGCCAAGTTGTCCGTGCTCGATCGCCTTATGGACACGGGGCAGGAATATCAATATCTGCTTGAAAGCAAGGACAGAGGCGTTATCCGCGACAAATTGAGATTGCGAAAGTTTTCAAAGCGCGTCACCCGCATAGGCAATATGCTTAAGCGCTTCAATCCCGAATACATACTTTGCGTGACTCCGTACGCGCACCACTGCGCCACGGAGGCAAAAAAGAAGCTGCGCTTTTCAAACAAGATAATCTACTATATGATGTCTTTCACGGCGCCGAAGAGGGGGATAGACGACGCGACCGACGTATACATCGTCGAAAACGCGGACGTAAAGGCGTCGCTTTCGCGCATGGGGATCCACCCAAAGGATATCGTGACTTTGGGACTGCCCATAGACGCCGAAAAACTGCCCGAACACGACCGCGCCGCGCTTAAGCAGGAGCTTGGACTTCCGCGCAACAAGGCGGCGTTCATATCCATTCGGGACTTCAAAAAGCTGCAATCGGTATTTTCTCTCATCCTCGATCAGGGCAATATTGCCACTTTCATCGTTGAGTGCGAAAATCAGAAGCGCCGTCAGGTTTTGAGCGCGCTCGCCTCCGAGACGGAGGACGTCAACATAGTCTTTGTGACTTCAAGGGAAAAAGAGGACGAATATCTGTCCGTTTCCGACGTCGCCGTGCTAAGTTACGACGTGCCCAAAGTGTACAAGTGCATGAAACTTGGCGTCGCTCCGATAGTGCTCTCTGAAAGCGGCAATGCCGAACAGGAGATGGCGTATCTGCTTTCCAACGGGCTTATCGTGCGCGCTAAAGAGGACATAGAAGTCGTGGGACTACTGTACAAAATGCTGCAGACGGACCTTGCGCCCACTCTCGCCGCAAACGGACAACGCGCGACGGAATTTGCGTCTATAGAGAACATCACCAACTTTCTCATCACGTACATCGGCGTGTAGGAGGACATATGAAACCCTTGATAGCGATCGTGGGACGCCCAAACGTGGGCAAATCCACGCTGTTTAACAGAATAGTAGGAAACAGAATATCAATAGTCGAGGATACGCCGGGCGTGACTCGCGACAGGATATACGCCGATGCGGAGTGGTGCGGGCGCGCGTTTACGCTTATCGACACGGGCGGGCTGGAGCTTAAAAGCGAGGACGAGATGTGGACTCACATCCGCGCGCAGGCTCAGATCGCCGTGGACAGCGCGGACGCCATTCTTTACGTGGTGGACGGCAAGACGGGGCTTACTACGGACGACTCGCTGGTGTGCTCGTTTTTGCGCAAATCGGGACTTCCCGTCGTGCTTGCCGTAAACAAGATAGACAACGCGTATATGGACTCCGTATACGACTTTTACGCGCTCGGCTTCGGCGAGCCTTATGCGGTCAGCGCGGAGCAGGGCAAGGGCATAGGCGACCTTCTCGACGCGCTTATGGAGGTGGTTCCGTCCGCTCCCGTGGAGGAGGATCCCGACCGCATAAAGATAGCCATCGTGGGCAAGCCTAACGCGGGCAAAAGCTCCATCGCCAACAGGCTGCTCGGCTATGACAGGAGCATCGTGAGCGACATCGCGGGCACTACGCGGGACGCCGTCGATACTTATCTTGACGTGGGCGACGACAAGTTTCTCATAATCGACACCGCGGGCATGCGCAAAAAGAAGGCGGTGGATGAAAATGTGGAGAGATATTCCGTCATGCGCTCCATCCTTGCGATAAGGCGCGCGGACGCCGTGCTCATCGTGTGCGACGCGGGCGAGGGACTTACGGAGCAGGACGTCAAGATCGCCGGCCTCGTGCACGAGGAGGGCAAACCCTCCGTCATCGTCATGAACAAGTGGGACCTTGTGGAGAAGGACAGCTATACGGTCAACATGTTTGAGAAAAAGCTGAGAGAGGATCTTAAGTACATGGACTATTTCAGATCCGTGTACGTCAGCGCGAAGAGCGGCAAACGCCTTGATTGCTTGCTGCCGCTGATAAAGGAAGTCGTGGCAGAAAGCCGCAAGCGCATACCCACGGGGCTTCTCAACGAGGTGCTCGGCGAGGCGACGCGCATAAGCGAGCCGCCGTCCTATCTTGGCAGACGGCTAAAGATATATTTTGTCACGCAGGCCTCGGTATGCCCGCCGACATTCGTGCTGAAGGTCAACGATACCGCGCTTATGCACTTCAGTTATAAGCGCTATCTTGAGAACGCGATAAGAAAAAGTTTCGGCTTTTCGGGCACGCCGATCAGGCTGCTTGTAAGGCCAAACGGCGGCGAGGAAAATTGACGCATAACGCAAATGACGCGCTTTATGCGCGCAAAATGACATGATAAAACACGTTTTCCTGCATTTGGCATATAATGCGGGGGAGGTATAAAAAGTGTCCGGATATTCTTTGGAAGAGGCAAAAAAACAACTTAAAGGGCTTGCGGCGCTCGGCAAGAGCGTGGACATGACCCGCGGGAGGCCGTTCAGGGATCAGCTTGATATATCCTTGCCCATGCTCGATGGCGCGGCCTCTCTTCAATATACATACGACGGCGGAGACGCGCGCAACTATGGCGACCTCATGGGTGTCCCCGCCGCAAGAGCGCTGTTTGCGGACATATTCGGCGTAAGCCCTCAAAATGTGCTTGTGCTCGACGGCAGTTCGCTTGCTATAATGTACAAACTTGTCGCTACGGCGTACACCTTCGGCATAGCGGGTTGCGCGCCCTGGAGCAAACAGGGAAAGATAAGTTTTTTGTGCCCATGCCCCGGCTATGACAGGCACTTCGCCATTTGCGAGGAGTTCGGCATAAACATGATCCCCGTCGCCATGGACGAGAACGGGCCGGATATGGACACCGTGGAAAGACTTGTCAGAGCGGACGAAAGCATAAAGGGCATGTGGTGCGTGCCCAAATATTCCAATCCTACGGGCATAGTCTATTCGGACGAGACGGTAAAAAGGATCGCCGCGCTAAAGCCCGCCGCCAAAGATTTCAGGGTGATCTGGGACAACGCGTACATAGTTCATTCGCTGTATGATGACGACGACAGGCTGCTCAACATCTTCGACCTCATCATGGGCACTCCCAACGAGGACATGGTGTACGAGGTCGGCTCCACGTCAAAGATAACGTTTGCGGGCAGCGGGATCGCCGCTCTCGCTTCGAGCGCCGCAAACCTTAAGGACTTTACCGCGCATCTGAAGATAGCCTTGATAAACCCCAACAAGGTCAATCAGGTCATGCATGTCAGCTTTTTGAAGGACGCGCAAGGCGTGCGCGAGGTCATGAAAAAACACGCGGCGCTTTTAAGACCTAAATTCGAGTTGGTCGACGCCGTGCTTGAAAAGAACTTTGCAAACGACGAGGACGTGAAGTGGAGCAAGCCTCGCGGAGGCTATTTTGTCTCTCTCGACGTGCGCGGAGTCGCGGGACAAGTCGTCGCATACGCGTTGAGCGCGGGCGTAAAGTTTACCGCCGCAGGCTCCACATATCCCTATCATATGGATCCGTCAGACAGCAACATCCGCATAGCCCCAAGCGTGCCCACTCTTGACGAGCTGGACTTTGCCATGCGCGTGCTTGTCGCGTCCATAAAACTTGCGCTTGCCGAAAAGCGCGCTCGCGAAGAATAATTTTCCGCATGAGATAAACGCGCAAAAATATTTTGCCTAAGCCGCCCGCGAGGTGTTGAAAACGGCGAGCGAGTGTGGTATAATATTTGCCGATATGCAGGGCATGCGTATTAAAAACCTCAAAAATAATTTTGTATAAGGAGATTTCTTTATGGCAAAGCTAACTATCCGCGACGTAGACGTCAAGGGCAAAAAATGTCTTGTCCGCGTGGACTTCAACGTTCCTATGGTGGACGGCGTTATTACGGACGAAAACCGTATCAACGGCGCGCTCCCCACGATCAAGTATCTTGTGGAGCATGACGCAAAAGTCATACTTTGCTCGCACATGGGCAAGCCGCACAACATATTTACCGAGGGCTTCTCTCTCAACAAGAAGGAAAAGAAGGCGGTAGAGGCGCTTCCCGCAGAGGAGCAGGCGGCGGCTAAGGCGGAATATATCGCAAAAGCGCTCAAAAACGACCAAAAGAAGTTTACTCTTGCGCCCGTAGCCAAAAAACTCGAGGAGCATTTCCCGGGCAAGGTGACGTTTGCTACCGACCTTGTGGGCGAGGACGCGCACAAAAAGGTCGCCGCGCTTGAAAACGGACATATCGTTCTGCTTGAAAATACGCGCTTCGATGCGGGCGAGGAGAAAAACAGCGAGGAGCTTTGCGCCAAACTCGCCGATTTTTGCGACGTATATGTCAACGACGCGTTCGGCACCGCTCACCGCGCGCACGCAACTACGGCGGGCATAGTGCAATACGGCTTTGCAAAGACCGCGGTCAGCGGCTTCCTCATCGAGAAGGAATTGAAATTTTTGGGCAATGCGGTTGAAAATCCCGTTCGCCCCTTTGTCGCTATCCTGGGCGGCGCAAAAGTTGCGGACAAGCTCAACGTCATAGACAACTTGCTTACCAAGTGCGACACTCTCATCATCGGCGGCGGCATGGCGTATACCTTCATCAAGGCGCAGGGCGGCTCTATCGGCACATCCCTCGTCGACGACGAAAAGCTGGAATATTGCAAGAATATGCTTGACAAAGCGGCGAAACTCGGCAAGAAGATCTATCTGCCCGTAGATACCGCAGTCGCGGGCGCATTCCCCGATCCCATCGACAAACCCATCGAGGTCGAATATGTGGACAGCTTCGCCATCCCCGCGGACAAGATGGGCCTCGACATCGGCCCCAAGACGCAAAAGCTCTTCGCGGACGCCGTTCGCAGCGCCAAGACCGTCGTGTGGAACGGGCCTATGGGCGTCTTTGAAAATCCCACTTGCGCCGAGGGTACCGTCGCCGTGGCAAGAGCTATGGCCGAGACCGACGCTACGACCATCATCGGCGGCGGCGACAGCGCTGCAGCCGTTGCGCAACTCGGCTTTGCCGACAAGATGACTCACATCTCCACAGGCGGCGGAGCGTCGCTGGAGTTCCTTGAGGGGAAGGTGCTGCCCGGCATCGCCTGCCTTAATGAGTAAAACCGCCTGTACGGGCG
>CANQCC010000021.1 GCA_947589635.1 uncultured Clostridia bacterium
CGTCGTCAAAGTGCTTGCCGTGGGCGATCATGCGGTGCTGGTCACGGGAGAGGCGCCCTCGTTCACCTTTTACAGCATAGATCTGACTTCCCCGGGCGCCGAAGCGGAGGAAAAGACCCTTCTTACGCCATCCGACATCTATTTTGCGGCGAGCGACGGCACATATCTGTATGTCAAAAACTCGGCGGGATACATCTCGATATACGACGAGGATCTTGAAAGTCACACTCTTGAAGTGGACAACAAACTCAACTATGACGTGCTTGCGGGCTTGTCCAACTTTGCGGCGAAGGACGGCACGATATACTTATTTTCCACGGGCGAGCTTAACGCGGCGCGCTATTACATCTACGATTGCGTAAACGACCAAGTAAAATACGATTCTACAAGCGACGCCGACGTGCAACCCGCGCTGGTTCAGTCCGCGTACGTGGGCGACTCGGTGATTTTTGCGCAGATATCGCCGCAGGAAGACCTTGAAAATTCCAACCGCATAGTCTGCCTCGACAAGGAGACGGGCGCGATGATTTCCGTGCCCGACGTCCCCGTCCCTAAGGCGTTTTGCGCGTATGGAGACTCGCTTTACACGATAGAGGGCGGCTCGATATATCAATACGATCTTGACAATTCTGACGGCGACTACAGCCTTGAAAAGGCGGGATGCATAAGCATGCGCGGCGATGATATGCGCCATCTTAACGCCCCTAAGGACGTTGCGCTTGCGGGCGGAAAACTTGCGGTGGCGGACAGCGACAACTACCGCCTTGCGCTCATAGACCTTGCGGGCGGCAGCTCCCTTTCCCTGATAGAGGGCGGGCTAAGCGCGAAGCCAGTGAGCGTGGACGGCGACGACAGCGGCGTAATAGCGCTGCTTGAGGGCGGCAAAATACGCCAATATTCGCTTACAGGCGGCGCGTTTGATTATCGGAGCGAATACGCGCTTGAAGGCGCCATAGACGTCGCGTTGCGCGACGGATTTATCTACGCGCTTAAGGCGGACGGCCTGTACATGCGCATAAACGATTTTACAAAAAGCGACGAGCAATTTACCGGGGCGCGGCGTATCGCGGCGTGTGACGGCGGAGACGCGCTGTACGTGCTGTTTGACGACGAGATCGCGGTGTTTGGCTCCAATTGCCACAGACTGCCCTGCTCCTTGAAGGGCGATTTTGCCGAAGCGGTGGACATTGCGGCGGATTATCTTGGCAATCTGACCGTGCTTTACCCCGACAGGATAGAGCAATACAAAAACCTGCTGACTTCGCTTGAGAAGACAAGCGAGGTGCAATTTACCTCCGCCCTGTACAGCGTGACCGCAAGTTCTGTGGAGCTTGGCGACGGCGAGGCGTACTTCGCGGCGGAAAACGAGTGCCTTGTGTGCAAGACCGCGGCTACGGTCGTAAACAAGGATGAATTTGCTTGCGAGGCGCCCACTCCCGGGCAGGGCGAGCCGCTCAGCTTTATGCGGCCGAAGGCGGACGTTACGCCCATATACATGCCGGCGGACGACGCGCGCGCGGACAGCGCGCAGAGCTTAGTCCTTGCCGAGGGCGAATCGGTGATGGCGTTTGGCGCGCTCGGCTCCCCCGGAGAAGGACTTGCGTACGCGATGCAAGCAAACAGGCTTATCGTCATTCAAATTGCGCAATTCGAGGCTGTGACGCCCGTTTCGATTGGAAAAACCTATGAATTTGTCAGCGACGACGCTATGTACGGCGTGCCCTACTTCCCCGCTTTGCAGCATGCGGCGCCCACCGGGACGCGCGTGGAGGCGGTCAGCGACGTAGCGGGCTATGACGGCAACAAGTGGGTCATAGTCACCTATGACGGCGGCAGATACTTTGCCCCGGCGGACAAATTGCGGCCCTATGTCGCTCCGTCCGAGCCTGTCGCGCCCGACGGCGAAACGACAGGCAAGCTGTATGGCAGAGCCAAGGCAGGCAGAGTCGGCGGCGTAGTCAACATCTACTCCGACCTTGCCGAAAGCGACAAGCTGCTTGGCATTGTGGACGGCAAACGCGTGGAGATCTTGTATGAGTTCAGCGATTATTACAAGGTGAAGTATGGCGACGTGATCGGGTTTATGCGCAAGTCCGAGGTGAAGATCGGCGGCCTTACCGCGGTGCAGATCATCGCGATAGTGCTGTCCTGCGTGGTAGCGGTCGCGGGCGCGGGGATATTCATATCCATCGCCGCCATCAAAAAGCGCAACGACTCCGCCGAAAAATAGCCCCGAATGCAAAAATAGCATACCGCCTCGCCGACAAGCGTAACTGCTCGCCAAAAAATAAGCGTAATGCGGATAGGCAAAACGCAGCGGCTTGTAAAATCAAATCAGGATAAATAAATAACTGTATGCCCCGCCCTTTGACAAATGATTGGACGGGGCTTTTTCTTACCTTGACATGATGAATTTGAGGCTTCCCCTTCGCATGATAAATTGATGACTTCTCTTTAAGCAATTGGATGAGCGAGGGCCCTTTTCTCTTCACGTAATATATGGACAAGAGTTTTCTTTTTGGATAAAAAGCGATCCGCCGGGAGGGGGACACCCGACGGATCTGATTTTTTTTCAGCGCTTGGCGCTGAGCCGCTCAACACGGCCGCGCCTTAGCTGTTTTTGCGATGTTGCGCCTTACTCCGCAACTTGCATGGTGAGGGTCGTGCCCTCTTCCCTGCTTGAATCGGCGCTGTAAACGATGATGGAATTTTCTTGGTCTACGACAAGATAATACATATCGTTGCCAAGATAGAACGAATACATTCCTGAATCATAGCTTATTCCCGAAGCGGTCTGTTTGGCGCCGTTGATGGTGATCTGGATACCTTCTGCGCTGATGACGACCTGGGTTATGCCCTGGCCTTCGGACTCGCTGTTGACATAGATGCCGATAAGTTCCGACAAGTCAATTTCAACTTTATTCAAAGTATACGAATTTCCGTCTACTACGGCAAGAGTCAGCGTATTACTTTCGGAGTCAAGCGACAATGTGTATATTGAACCGTCGAAAATCACCGCAAGCTTGTCGTCCTTAAGGAAGATATCTTCGCCGATAACAAAGGTTTGAGCAGATCCATAATGATCTATGGTTATCGAGCCTTCACTGCCGGATTCAATGATAACATTCCACATACCATTCTCATCGGCGTACTCACCTTCATATGTCGCGTCGATGGATTGAGCCAAATCGAGAGGATCGCCAACGACAACAACTATCACATTAAGAGCGCCGTCCGCGTCTGCATGGCTGTCGTCAATATTATATGAATTAAACACATCCGAGTCCGCGTCATAGTTGAAATTAGTTGACGGATCGCAATAATAGACATTAACAAGTTGTCCCGGTTTCACGTCGGTCGCAAGCGAAGCGGGCGAAACGTTAAGAACATACCCCCAATCCCCTTTTAATGCATAGATCGTGTCGAGCAGTTCATGCTCCTTGTTATACACATTGATGGCAAGAGGCTCTCCCTGTGTGTTAACATCTGTAAAAGGCGCCATGACATATGCGTCATCTTCAACCTCGTCATTGATCAAAGCGACATACAGTCTGCCGTTTTCAAGCCAAATGTGCACGATCTGCAGGGATTCAGACCCATCGTCTTCTTCAACTGCGCCGTAAACAAGATATCCCTTCGCAGCGGGTTCTATCTTCATCTCGATATCGGATTCTTCTGCTGCAGCTGGGTAGCATGTTATCTCGAGCGTATCCTCCTCGCTTATGTTCAACACAATGACGATCGATTCTTCGGAAATTATCGCCATATTTTCATTGAAGTCGCCCCATTCGCCAATATAGCTCTCGTCAATGATGGATTCGCCGCCGCCGCTTTCACCGTTTACAAACGTATAGAGGATGGTCTCGTTTCCGTCATCCGCAACAGACGCCCAGATAATGGATCCGTTGTCGAGATAGAAATGATACACGGACGCGTCAACGTCTTCTCCATTGTAGGAAGGTATGGCGCGAACGATATATCCGTTATCGGAGCGGAAAGAATAATACGAGTAAGAATCTATCGAAACGCCTTCATCCTCTACGCCGCCGCCTTCATCTATCAACATCCAAGACCACTCATCGACGGTCAGTATGGCGCCGGTATCATCGTCTGTCCACTCGCCGTAATATTCGGAAGAAACTGTGACGTTGCTCATCGTAAGCGCGGCGCCGTCAACGCCCTCCTCTACCGGAGCTATCTTAAGAGCATTCCCATCAATGTAGAAATGATAATCGGCATATCCGTAAGTTTCATCATCGTAATCGACCAAATATCTTAAGGAAGCAATAAATCCGTTATCGACGACCTGCAACAAAGAATCTCCGCTATAAGTGTACGACAGATTCGCCACATTATCCGCATTGTAAATGTAAAGTTCGATCAACTCTTCTCCAATATTAACGAACTGCTCCGAATATTCTTCCAACTCATCGAGGTGCGCATAATCGGGTTCCACGATCCACTTGCCCAAATATTCGTCGGGGATAAGCACGGGATGTTGATAAACGGTCGCGAAAGAACTTTCCTCGCCGACTTCGGAAAGATACAACAAACCTTCGCTGCCAACCCAGAGATGATAATTCAAATTTGCCAGATGCGCCTGTTGGTCTACGGCATATATGACAAAATTGTAACCGTAATCGCCGGCTTCGGACAGTTCATATGCGGTATCATTGTTGCCATTAATGGTAAGATAGAAAAGTTCGTCAAGCAAATTGTTGAAAACAAATTTTGTTATTTTTGTTATATCGCCGTTTGAATCTGCGCTCGCCCACTTGCCGTCATAATCGGCAACAGTTGCGTCGCGCCAAACCGCCTTGTAGCTTGCGTTTGCGGAAGCCTTCAGATTTGAGCCGACTTCCAATACGTCGCCCGAACCGTTAAGCTGCCATCCAAGCAGGATATGATCCGGCCATTGCACAAGAGGAAGCTCAAAAGCGGCGTCCTTGTCCAAGCTCTTGCTCGCGACAGGCGCAGAAGCCCCGTTCACGTCAAAACTTATGGTGTATGGTCCGTTGTCCGCAGGATCTTTATCCTTGTTGCACGCGGCAAGAACGGTGATCCCAAGGGTCAGCACCAGCACCAAAGCCAAGACGGAAATCAATACTTTTCTTTGCTTCATGTTTGTTCTCCTTAAAAATAGTTTATTTTATACATATAAAAGTATAATCGGATATTGGGTTTTGCTTGCGGCAAAATTTGTCTGTCGCGCAGATCCTTAAATATGCCAAAAAGCAGTGCACGCGCCTGCCGTCCGTAAAAAATGAATTGCTTTGGGGGGGGAGCAAGCTTAGAGGTATATTTTTGATAAGCGCGAACTTTTGCGCGCGTCATCTTCTGCCAGACAAATTGCATTTGAGGCGACGGCAAACCCCGCAGACTGCTGTCGCCTGCGCCATGCCCATTTTTTTATGCCCCGCATACAATGCTGTCATAGTACCTCTTTTCGCATAAAAAGCGTAGTTTTTTGTTGATTTCATAATACGCCCGCGCCCGGATATTGTCAACTTATTTTGCATAAATTTTTTATAAATATTTGCTTTTGGCGCCTTTTATGCACTCTGCCCTTCCAAAACCGCATAAATTTTGCATAATTATAAATTTTTATTTATAAAACGGCAATATTAAAGGCGCCCGCGTGGGGCGCCTTTGATTTAGCTGATACAAATCAGATATATTCCGCAACGCTTGCCCATTTGATAAGGGTCTCGCGCTCCTCGGCTTTGCCCTTGACGGACTGCGAAGCCGCTACGATAGGCAGCCAGGCGTTGATATACTTACGCTGCATGCCGGACTTTTCGCAGAACAGGTTGACATACTTCTCCGCAAAATCTTGCCTGCCCGCAAGCACAAACAGCAAGTAGGTCCTTGCCACGTCCGCACCCGCATTGCCCTGCGTGGCGTGCGCCCAGTCTACGATGTAATATTCGCCGTCCGGGGTCACAATGACGTTGCTCGGGTTGAAGTCGCCGTGGCACAGCTTTGTGCGAGGCATCATGCCCGAAAGCCTTGTGTGCAGCTCAAATTTGGTGGCGCTGTCAAGCTCGGTCTGGTCGATCTTTCTGTCCATCTTGTCGCGCAGCTTGTTGAGAAGAGGGGAGCGGAAAGTGTGGACGTGCATCTGCAGCTCCACAAACTTCTCAAGATACTCGTCCTCCTTGTCGGGGTTTTCCTGCATAAGCTGCGCAAGCGTCTTGCCCGGGATGTAGTTCATCACGATAGCCCACTTGCCGTCTATCTTTTTGACCTCGATGATGTGAGGCGCGTTTATGCCCGTCTCCTCCACGCGCGATTGGTTGAGAGCCTCGTTGAGAATGTCGGACTTTGAATAATGCTCGTCAAACAGCTTTATGACCTTGTCGCCTTCGACATAGATCTTTTTGTCAGGCCTTGACGCGATAACTTTTTGTGTGCTCATATTTCCCTCCTTATTTGCCATAGTAGGCGTTAAGATACATCTGCTTTATCTCGCTCATAAGCGGATAGCGAGGATTGGCGCCCGTGCATTGGTCGTCAAAGGCTTGCTCCACCATCGCGTCAAGCGTGTCGAGGAAGTATTTCTCGTCTACGCCGTAGTCCTTGATGGTCGGCTTGATACCCACTTTCGCCTTAAGCTGGTCTATCGCCTTGATGAGGTTTTCAAGCTTCTCGCCGTCGTTCTTGCCCTTTATGCCAAGATAATCGGCAACTTCGGCATACCTTGCAAGCGTGTGCGGATGGTCGTATTGCGGGAAAGTACCCATCTTGGGAGGACACTCCGCCGCGTTGAAACGCAACACTTCGTCGATCATAAGCGCGTTGGCTACGCCGTGCGGCAAATGATGGAATGCGCCAAGTTTGTGCGCCATGGAGTGGCATACTCCAAGGAATGCGTTTGCAAACGCCATGCCCGCCATAGTCGCCGCATGTCCCATCTTCTCGCGCGCTATCGCGTCGTTGGGGCCGTTGTCGTACGCCGCGGGCAGATATTCGAATATCATCTTGAGAGCGCGCAGCGCAAGACCGTCCGTAAAGTCGGTCGCCATCATGGACGCGTACGCCTCAAGCGCGTGCGTCACCGCGTCAATGCCGCTTGCCGCCGTAAGTCCCTTGGGCGCGTTCATCATCATGTCCGCGTCGACTATCGCGATGTTGGGAAGCAGTTCATAGTCCGCAAGAGGATACTTCACGCCCGTCTTCTCGTCCGTGATGACCGCAAACGGAGTCACCTCGCTGCCCGTGCCCGCGGAGGTCGGAATTGCAATAAACGTCGCCTTTTCGCCCATCTTCGGGAAGGTGTATACCCTCTTCCTTATGTCCATAAAGCGCATCGCCATGTCAAGGAAGTCCACCTCGGGATGTTCGTACATGACCCACATGATCTTGCCTGCGTCCATAGCGCTGCCGCCGCCGATTGCGATTATCGTGTCGGGACCGAACGCGCGCATTGCCGCCGTGCCTTCCTTAGCGCACGCAAGCGTCGGATCGGGAGCTACGTTGAAGAATGTCGTGTGCGTGATGCCAAGCTCGTCCAGCTTGTCCGTGATGGGCTTGGTGTAGCCGTTTTGATACAGGAAGCTGTCCGTGACGATAAACGCCTTCTTCTTGCCGTAGACCGCGCCAAGCTCGTTAAGCGCAACAGGCAGGCATCCCTTTTTGAAATATACCTTTTGAGGTGCTCTGAACCACAACATGTTCTCTCTCCTTTCCGCAACCGTTTTGATGTTGATAAGGTGCTTTACGCCGACGTTTTCGCTTACGCTGTTGCCGCCCCAGCTTCCGCAGCCGAGAGTCAGCGACGGAGCAAGCGCAAAGTTGTATATGTCGCCTATGCCGCCCTGCGAAGACGGCGTGTTGATAAGCATGCGGCAGGTCTTCATCGCCGCTTCCCACTTTTGCACCTTCTCCTTTTGAGTCAGCGTGTTGATGTAAAGCGAGGACGTGTGCCCAAGGCCGCCGTCGTCGATAAGTTTGCCCGCCTTCTGAAGCGCCTCGTCAAAGTCCGCCGCCTTGTACATCGCAAGCACGGGAGAGAGCTTTTCATGCGCGAATTCCTCGCTTAGCTCCACACTTTCAACCTCGCCGATAAGCACCTTGCTGCCCTCGGGAGCCTCGAAACCGCTGAGCCTCGCGATCGTGCACGCGGATTGTCCGACTATCTTCGCGTTGAGCGCGCCGTTGATGATGATGGTCTTTCTGACCTTGTCCGTCTCCTCGGGAGTGAGGAAGTATGCCCCGCGCGCCTTAAGTTCCTTCTTGAATGCCTCGTAAACGCCCTTAAGCACTATCACGGACTGCTCGCTTGCGCAGATCATGCCGTTGTCAAACGTCTTGGAGTGCAATATCGACGACGCCGCAAGCACTATGTCCGCAGACTCGTCGATTATCGCGGGTGTGTTGCCCGCGCCGACGCCCACTGCCGGCTTGCCGCTTGAATATGCGCTTCTCACCATGCCCGGGCCGCCCGTCGCAAGCGTCAGATCAGCCTCGCGCATCAAAAGCGCGGAAAGAGGAACGGTAGGCTCGTCAACCCACGCGATTATGCCCTCGGGAGCGCCCGCCTTGACAGCCGCTTCAAGAACTATCCTCGCCGCCTCGATCGTGCTCTTCTTCGCGCGCGGATGGGGCGAGAACACTATGCCGTTGCGGGTCTTCAGCGCAAGCAGCGCCTTAAAGATCGCGGTCGAAGTCGGGTTTGTCGTCGGAACTACCGCCGCAAGCACGCCCACAGGCTCCGCTATCTTGGTGATGCCGTACGCCGTGTCGCGCTCGATCACGCCGCAGGTCTTGGTGTTGCGATAGGCGTTGTAGATATATTCGGACGCATAATGGTTTTTGATGACCTTGTCCTCCACAATGCCCATGCCCGTCTCCTCTACCGCCATCTTCGCAAGAGGTATCCTCTGCTTGTTGGCAGCCATCGCCGCCTCGAAGAAGATCTTGTCCACCTGCTCCTGCGTGTAGGTCGCGTAGACGCGCTGCGCCGCCCTCACGCGCTGTAACAAGCGCTTGAGAGAGTCTTCGCTGTTGATGATCTCAACGTTGTTTTCCATAATTCATTCTCCCATAATATTTCGTTATATTTTTATTGATAAAAATATATTGATAACATTTTATCTAATTCTATCCCATTTGTCAACACAATTTATACAAGTGAAATAAATTATATATATTTATATATCCATATAGGTCCTCATAGGTCTTCCGGCGCGCCCGTCCGCACGGATTTGCGACTGTCCGCACGGATTTGCGAGTTTCTATATCCATAAGATATGTTTTCGCATGCCCATAAGATTTGCGGCTTATGGCAGATATTCCCTCGCTTGTCCTCGCTTTAAGCCCGAAGCCTGCGCCCAATAAAAGAAAAAGAAATGCGAAAAACATTTCTGATTCTTCATTCGGA
This sequence comes from uncultured Clostridia bacterium, assembly GCA_947589635.1. GTDB lineage: Bacteria > Bacillota > Clostridia > Christensenellales > CAG-917 > CAG-475. Next base: position 9,383 of record CANQCC010000021.1, read on the forward strand.
TACATCCTCTCCTTTCTCTACGCCCGATTCGTCGGAGGAGACTTCATGCGCGTCTTCCCTGCCCTCGGGCGCGGAGCCGTTTTTAGGAGCGACATCCGAATCGCCGTCCGGCGCGGGAGCGGAAACAAATTCAAAATTAACTTCGCCGCTGAAGTTTTCGATCATCTTCATGACGAGGGTATATCCTCCCGCAAGGCAGTCCTCGGACAGGTTGTCGTATGTGTCGTAGCGCGTGCGATAATAGTCGGGCAATTTGTCGCTTATCGCGTTTATGCCCACGCTCTTAAGCCCTCTTGCGGACAGTACGCCGCTGTCGGTGTTGGCAAACAGCGCCATGCGAGACCTGACGTTCAGCCCAGCGTCGCGCGCCGAAGCCTTTACAAGCTCGTACGCCTGCTTGTCGCAGCCCACAAAGCCGTTGGCCTCGCGCCTGTTGACGGTCATGCATTCCTTTTCGCGCAGGATGTTCAGCACGACAAAAGTCGTCTCGTCGCCAAACTCCTTCGCGTGCGCGTCCGCAAACGCCATAGCGCCTCTGAAGCCTACCGCCTCGCTGCCCGTCAGCAATACGCCGACCTCGGTGTTTTCAAGCGGGATGTCCTTAAGGCTTTCAAACGCCTCCACCGCGGTCATGCAGCCGCTAAGCCCGTCGTTAGCGCCGTCGATCACTCGTTTGTTGTCCACAAAGAAGTAGGTCGCTATCCATGGCATGCAGAAGATTATCCCGACGAGCCCCGCATACAGCATGGGACCGCTCGCGATGCCCGCGCCTATCCCGCCTACTAGGACCCAGCGCGCTATTATCAGCGCAAGCAGATAAAACCCGCCGATCACATTGAGCGCGCGTTGAGCTATGAACAGCGCGCCGCCGAAGACGTGCTTGGTGTGCCACTCGTTGCCCGCGTCATAGTGCCCCACAAGGATTATGCGGCGCTTGACTTCGCCCTCGCAATGCTTGACGGCATAGACGTTTGAGGACGTCTTCCTCTTGCAAAGCGGGTCGTACATGCGCTGAAATACCACATATTCCGAAAAATATGGGACGATTGCCAAAATAAGCAGCAATAACGATACTAAAGTCGCAAAGAAATACGCCGCAAAGGACAAAAGCAAGCAGGTTATGCAAAACGCGCTCCAGCCGAAATAAGCGCGCGGACATACGCCAAATTGCTCCACCCGCACGTCGGAAGCGGACGCCTCCAGCTTGCTGGCAAGATATTGCGCCGCGTCCTTCTCCCCTTCGGAGCCCGAAAAGCGCTTGTCGATATGCTTGCAGATATGTTTGATCTCGCTCGCGACGTTTGCCGCAGCCTTCGAGGCGTCAAGCGAATATTTTTCCCCCATAGGACGTCATCCCCCTATATTCAGGTTTGCCATGATTATCTTCAGCATCATCCTGAGCACGTTGCGTTTGTCCTCGTCGAGATTTTGTATTGCCTTTTCATAGAAGTGCCTGTTGGCTTCGGCGATGATGTCCGCGATCTCACGCCCGCTTTCGGTCAGCGAGAGGTCCTGCTCGCGCTTGTCCACGGTGGAGATGGACGTCACAATATAGCCCTTCTCCTTAAGCAGCTTCACGCTGCGAGACAACAGCGCCTTTGAAACGTCGTGATCCGCCGCGATCTGACTTGCGGTGGTCACGGAATCAAGCGAACTGAGCACTACGATCTCGTTTGGAGACAGATCGTAGCCCTCAAGCGCCTTGAGTTGAAAATCCCTGTAGGCACGGCTTATTTTTCTGAATGCCGCGAGATAGAATGACACTATGCCCAGATCCTTATCCGAAATATCCTTCATTTTGCATCGGCTCCTTATATTATTTCACCCATGTTGCAAAAAGATATCTGTGCGCCCGAATAAAATGTCATGTCCCGGTATCTATATGCAATCTAATGCACGCATATGCGCTGCCCCGCCTCGAGGGCGGGGCTTAATTCTTTTTACTCGTCCTCGCCCGAAGTCTCATCTTCGGCAGCGGTTTCTTTGTCTTCTTCCGATGTAGTTTCTTCCGCTACGTCTTCGGGCATAGTTTCTTCTACGTCTTCGGACGCGGTTTCTTCTTCCGCTTCGGTTTCCGCGATATTGCCCTCTTCATCCGAGGTATCGGGCGGAGCCTCTTCTTCCTCGCGCTCCTGCGCCTCGCAAAGCGGCACGACGTCGCCCGCTTCGTTTGGCAACATAACTTTGGGAGCATATCCCTCTTCTGCCGCGGACTCGGCGTCCTCGACGATTTCGCCGTTTGCCAGCGCCTTCTTGCGCTTGATGGCCTCGACAGCCGCCTGTTGTTCCTTCTCGTTGAACTTGTAGAAGAACAGCGGAATGACCGTCAGGAAGAAACTTATCGTCGCGACAAGCATGAGGATTATCCACATCGTATCCTTATTCGCCGCGCTCATCTGAGACGGGTCGTTTGCCTTGACGTCCGCAAGATAGTACGCAAGCACGCCGACAAATGCGCCGACCGCCATACCTATCTTGTTGATGAGCGTCTGCATAGCAAAGCAGATGCCCTCGGCGCGCTCGCCCGTCTCAAGTTCAAGATACTCGACCGTGTCGCCTATCATCGCGTAGGTTATGATGTTTCCAAAGCCCGTGGGCACGCCGGCGATGACAAGCGCGACGATAAGACACGCGAGAGTCGCGGCGCTTGTATACTTGCCCTGATCGCCGCACATATACGGCACGAGGAAAGCGATAAGCATTGCCACGCCGCCACGAGCACGGACGCGATAAGTCCGCCGGGCACGATAGCCATAGTAAACACCGTGTAAAGCGCCTCGCCCCTGAACTCGAACACGCCGGGAATTATCGTAAAGCCGACGTCCGCCATGACGTATTTTGCAAAGTACAGGCCGCCCGTATAGGTGAACAGCATCCTCGCGGCGCCGCCTATGCCCGAAAGCACTATCAGCATGAGGGGCTTGTTCTTGAACAGAAGTTGAAGGTTGTGTTTCAAAGACGGAGGCGCTTCCAGACTCTGGTTACGTTCTCTCGTGTTCTTAAATCCGACGAAGAACAGCGGGAGAGCTATCACACAGCACACTACCGCCGCCACAAAATAGATGTATCTGAGTTTATCGGAAGTCGCATGAGGTGATAAGCCTTGTGTGAGGTTGGATGTGACCATAGGAACGATTATCGTCACAAGACCTGCGCCAAGCGTGCAGAACAGACGCGCTATGGTAAGCATATTGCCGCGGCGATAAGTGTCGTTTGACATTGCCGTGGACAAGCCCCAATACGGGACGTCCGCTACTGTGTACACCATGCCCCAGATGAGATAAACTATCGTTACCGCCGCAAATCCGCCCGCATTGTTTGGATACCACGGCAGGAAGCACAAGATAGTCATCAGCATGATGGGTATCGCCATCCACTTGAGATAAGGACGGCACTTGCCCCACCTTGTGCGAGTACGGTCGACGATCGAGCCCATGATCGGGTCGTTCGCCGCGTCATAGATGCGCGCAAACAGCATAAGCAGCGCAACAGAAAGCGCACTGAAGCCGATGGCGTCCGTCATAAATACCGTCAGATATGAACCGACAATGGTGCATATCAGGTTTTGTCCGAAGCCGCAAATTGAAAAACTCAATCCCTCTTTGGGCTGCATCTCGCCGTCTCCCGGGGTGGACCCGAACAGCTTGTGCAAAAATCCCCTCTTGGGAGCGGCGACCGCCGTACCGTCTGCAGCGACGGCGACCTCGGGAGCCTGAACTTCGGCGGCCTCGGTTTGGTTGTTGATTTCTTCGCTCATAAAATCTCCCTTCGTTCGCATAAGCGCGAACTACATACTGAAAATATTTTAACAGTAAACGGCGCAACTTTCAATACCTAATATTAAAATATTTTAATAAAATTGAGATAATACAAAAAACTCTTCCAAATCGGCCGTCAAATCAACATTAAAACTATACAAAAAAATAAAAGAGCCCGCATTTTGCCCTTTGTCCATACCGCATAGGTCGCGGCAACTCTTTGCAAGCGCTATGTCAAATCCTTATGCGGAGACCATAAATTTGCAGCCTTGACGGCATAAAGTTTGCAAAATAAATTCCGAAGCGGTCAATCCTCAAAAGCGTCGAACATTCCGCCTACTACCCTGCTCGCCACGGAGGATCCATAGCCCTTCTGAATGAGGTGCGCATAGACCTTGCCCGCGCCGCTCTTGTCGATCATCTTCTTTTGAGAGGCATATTTTGTCGCTTCCGCGCGGCACTTTTCAAGCTCCCTGTCGTCGTCGATGGCGTCCTCTATCAGGTTGTCCGCAAGGCGCTTGTCTATCCCCTTTTCGACGGTCAGCTTGTAGGCGAGCTTTTTCTTGCCGAGGCGATCGGCATAAAAGGACAAAAACGTGCGGACGTACTCCTCATCGTCGATATATCTGTATCCCTTTGCGCGCTCAACGGCGTACTCTACCTCGTTTTTATGATAGCCCTTGTCGTACAATTTTTGCTTACATTCCTTTTCGGAGCGCGGCGAAGCGGACAAATATTTAAGCAACGCCTCGTATGCCTTGCCCGCCCTTTCCATGTCGAGTTCATAGTGTTTTTCTTCCACTTTCCGCGCCTCCGTGCCGAAAAAGTTTTTACACTGACAAAGTGCAATATCCGCACTTTATCACATCGTTTTATATTCGTAAACCTGCTCTTTTGAAAGTTGCGCCCGCCCGAAAGTCGCGCTTTTTATATACTCTTCAAAGGCGATTTCCTCGTCGCGTTTTACAAACACTTCCGCCCTTATCGCTTCGTCGTACAAGACGTTATCTATGGTGCAAACGCCCTCTCTCGCCGCCCTCTCAAGCTGCGCAAGATCCGCATAATCAAGACCCACGACATATTTTGCACACTGGTATTTTACGCCGATCTTTGCTTTCTTAACAGCCCCCGCCGCCGCGCCAGAATAGGCGCCGACAAGTCCGCTCGCGCCAAGTTTTATGCCGCCGAAATAGCGCGTGACGACTATCGCGGTGCGCCTGAGGTCCTGTCTTTTAAGCACTTCCAGAATGGGCTGTCCCGCCGTGCCGCCCGGCTCGCCGTCGTCGCTGAAACGCGTCCTTACGCCAAACTCGTCGCTTATATACGCATAGCAATTGTGCGTGGCGTCGGGATAGCGCTTTTTAATCGCCTTTACAAACTCCTCCGCGCCCGCGTCGTCTATCTCGCCCTTGACGGTAGCGATAAAGACGGAGCGCTTTATCTCCTGCCTTATCTCGTATTCTCCGTCGACAAAGCGATAGCTTTTCATTTTACTCTACGGTAACTTTATAGAAGTTTTTCTTGCCCTTTTGCAGCACGAATCCTCTCTCAAGCTGCTCGTCGGTGAGGGTCGCCGCGATGTCGGTTATCTTTTTGCCGTCCACGGATATTCCCCCTCCCAAAATAAGTCGTTTAGCCTCGCCCTTGGAGGGGACTTTGGCGACGTGCACAAGCGCTTCCGCAACCTGAGTCATGCCTGCGGGGATCGTAGCGGAGGGCATATTGTCCGCGTCTCCCGAAAACGCCGCGCGCGCCTTGTTAAGTGCGATATCCGCCTCTTCTTTGCCGTGCACAAGCGCGGTAAGTTCGTACGCGAGGCGCTCCTTTGCCCTGTTCATGCGCTCGTCGTTGTATTTTGTAAGCTCCGCGATCTCGTCAAGAGGCAGGAAGGTCAAAAATCTGAACACCTTTTCGACGTCCGCGTC
>CANQCC010000022.1 GCA_947589635.1 uncultured Clostridia bacterium
CTTCTTTCAAATCCACAGGACCTATATCCGCAAGCAACTTCACTGTAGAATCTTGATAATCTTCATCGCCGTTCCGCACAGCCTTTGCAAAATCCTGCCATTCCGTAAGATTGGATATCGTATACGGTGCGTCGGCGCTGCCCGCCTCATATGTATGGTCAAGCGTGCCAAGAAGCACGGAGCCGTTGCCATACACATGCCCTGTTACATTCGTTACGCTCCTGGTTGAGCCACTGCCGGTTATGGTGTATGTCACATCCTTCTCCTTCATGCTGTAGAAGGTATGGTCTGCCGCCGGTGGACGGTATGAAGCCTTGATCTCAGTGCTATCTGGTTGATATTCCGTTACACTAGTATCAGCGGGGAGTTTCATATCCTTATAGGTTATCTTTACGCTGACGATAAGCATACTTTCGCCCGCCGTCGCGCTAAGTCTGAAGTATACGCCATTTGGGTTTGCACTAGAATCGGACGGCGTGGTCGTATCGTTGGCAAACACGTCGAAAAGTTTTACGTTGCCGCTTGTTATACCAATTCCGCTCGCGTCGTACAGCGCGATCTGCTTGCTGTCCTGCTCCTTATCCTCAGGAGGCTGGGGCACTTGCGCCGCGAAGGACACAAAACCTGCCTTTGCGGTATTGTCCACGTTGGACGTCTTATTAGTGCCATTTTTTGAGTATGTGACTTCCGTGCCGAATATGCCCGCCATCGCCGCAAACTCATACACGTTGGGAAGCATGCTCGAGCCGGTTCCAAGCAGAGCGGAATCGATAAGGATATATTTCCCGTTGTTGTTTTGCGCTATGTCGGAATAGGTTGCGCTCGCCTTGATATAGAATGCCCAGCTGTCGTTGACTGCCGCCGCGCCAAGCGTGGAGCCGACTATGCCGCCGCTGTTCGACGATATGCCCGTAAAGCCAAAGCCCGCGGTGTAGCAATTGTCGATGTGAGCGTCCTCCGCCACACCGGCTATGCCGCCCGCGTTTTCCGTGCCGTTGACGAATGACGTCGAGGTGGACATCTGCCTTTCTTTTGTCGACGCGCCCGCCACGCAATTTGAGATGGTCCCGCCGCCGATATAGCCGACTATGCCGCCCGCGTAAGAGGCTACCTTGTCGCCAAGCGTGCCGATCGTCACCAAAACTATGACGTTTTTTATGGAGTGCTCTATGCCCGCGGACAGGTATCCCGCTATGCCGCCGACATAGTTTGTGCCTTTGATGTTGAAAGCGGTCGCGCTGCCAGAGGATGCGTTGCCGACATAAATTGGCATGTAATCTTCAAAATTCGCGCCTACGGCTCCGTTTATTATCGCGCTGTTGACAAACTCCAGCCTCGCGCCCTCGCCCACAAAGCCAACTACGCCGCCGACGTAGTCTTTGCCGCTCACCGCCGCCAGCACCGTAACGCCGCCCATGCCCGTGCCGGGATCCTGCGCGCCGTCCGCCCTCGTAGGCGAGTAGACCACGGTGTTGATGACCGCGACAAGCCCGGACTCCGCGTTTGAGAAAACGCCGTAATTGACCAAATTCTTTATCTCGTTATAGCCTACGCCAACCGGGAATTTGATGCCCAGATCGATTTTACCTATTGCGCCAAACGCTCCGCCGACGTAGTCCCCGCCCGTCAATTCGTTGTTGACCTTGACGCGGATGTCGTTGCCAAACAGAGTCGTCGCCTCGCCGCTGTATATGCCCGCCGTATACGCTACATAGCCCGCGACCATTCCGACATAGTTTGTCTTTAACGATGTGAATATCTTGCCGCCGCTTAACAGCCAAATTTCCGTAGCCGCCGCCGTATTGCCGCCGCTGTCTTTTTGCGTTATGAACTCGATCGCCGCGTTCTGCCCAAGTATGCCCGCGACGCCGCCAACCAGCATACTGTTCTGACTGGTAAATGTGGTGTCAAATGTGACATGCTTTGAAATCTCATAGTTGTCTCTTATGACTATGCCGGCTTTTCCTACATAGCCGAACATGCCGCCCACCGCCACCAACGCGGCGTCTCCGCTGACGTTATTTTTGACGGTCACCTGGATATCGTCGCGGCTGCTCAGGTAGATGACGGTGTCGTCCGCCTCGCCTAAGTTTGCGGTAGCTTTGTACCCAAGCCCCTCGACCGCGCCAAACAAGCCGCCAATAAGGCTGCTTATGCCCGAGATCGTTACCTGTGAACTGCCGCCGATATTTACATATAGATTGCCGTCTTTGTTGATTTCAAGCTTTCCGTTAGCTTTATTCTCGGTGGAACAGCTGCTTGTCACTTGCAGCATGCCCGCGATTCCGCCGACATAGCTCCAGCCGCTGATGGTAAGGCTCGAGTTGTTGCCCACTTTGAAGTAGTCCGTCCATTGCGATTGCGCCGTCAAAGAGTCGCCGGCATTGATGATCCACATGCCCGCGATTCCGCCGACGTAGTTATTGTTACCCACAACGCCGACCTGTACGGCATTGCCCTCGGCAGAGCCGGTTATCGTGACGCCTTCGATCCATCCGAACAAGCCGCCGACATAGTCCTCGCCCGTCACGGCGTTTCCGCCTTTTTGCAGCCCGTCCTTGACGAGGTCTATGGAGCCGCCGACCATCTTGCCAACAAGCCCGCCGACATAGTCATACCCCGTGATAGCCCCGCCGACAAAGATATTTTCCAAGTGAGAATTTTCCGCATAGCCAGCTATCCCGCCTACATAGTTGGAATTCGCGCCATTCACGCCGTCGCCGCTTTGGTCCCTCAAACGCACGTTCTTTACAGTGGCGCTCTTAATGTAGCCGAACAGCCCAAGATAGTTCCCCGTAAGGCTTGTGTTGGTATCGCCAAGCAGCTGGCCTATCTCGATAATATTAGCGCTTGCGCTGTCATACCCTCCGTCGAAGGTGCCGCCAAAGTAGTTGCTATCCGATTTGCCGATAGGCTTAAAGCCGTATGTGCTGTCCGCGGTGACGTCGCTTGTGACCTTGAAGTACGCGCCCGCGTAGGTTATGTCGCTCGACTGCACGCCCGTAATGCCGTTTTTGCCGTTTACGCTGTCCCAAGGCTCGGATTCGCCGTTGACGATAGCGGACAGCCTCAGCAAATGCGCGTCGCTGCTGATGATATAGGGATTGCTCTCGCTGCCCCAAACGCCGCTGCCTTCCTTTCCGAAGTCATGGAACATCACGCTGAACATGACGTAAATATCCCCGGAATAGTTCCCTGTCCCGGAGAACTTAAAGTAATACGTGTAGACGGTGTACTCCAAGTCTGACCCTTCCGGGATATTCCCGTCAAGGTCAAGATTGCTAAGCGAATCCCACCCACCAACGGCAGGGCTATCCGTATTAGATGCGTATTGCACCGTATAGTCGCTGCCTCTTGCAAGCTTCTTGCCATCAGCCGTCCACAGCAGATTGTAGGTATTTATATTGGTATAATTATTACTCTTACCTATATATATAATACTATAAGGAGCGGGCACCGACAGCGTAGAAGACGAATTTAACGTATAATATGTGCCGCCGGATAAGACAACCTTACCCGAACTGTCCAGCATTTCGCCCGGATTCATAAACTTTTCCGCTTCGTCATCCGCTTCGTCATCCGCTTTGTCAAACGCATACCCAAACACGATATCATTGCCGATGGCTTTTTGATTGATTTTCCATTTGTACACGACATTGCCATTGCTGGTATTGGTAGGAGGATCAGCCCATTTATAGTTGTTGGAATCTATACTCAGCGTGATAGTGTATTCCCCGACGGTATCAATATTGCTGTACTTATATGTTCCATTGCCGACGTTGCCCAAAGTGCCTTGGATATTTTTTGCCAAGTCGCCGCTTTTGGCGAAAGCTATTTTTACAGGGGTTTCACTTTCCACGACATTACTTATCGTGATAGCTTCGATCCCTTGATGATCGGCATTGTATGTGTAGTTATATGGCGATGCTGACGTTCCGCTGCCTGTATAGCCTGTTGTCCATGTTTTACCCACAGTTATCGGGCGTTGAGCTATTGACCAAGTATACTTTGAGACGGAGACGCTTGGCAAAGAGTAGTTCCCATTTTCATTTTGCAGCTTGACTTCAACTGTATAGTCGCCACAATTGACGGCGCCGGCAAAAGTATAGCTGTTATCCTTATTCGCGTCTATATTTGAAGTCAATCCTGTCCCGGTCACTTCGATATTGACTATATCTTTTGCAAGTTCGTCGTATTGAAGATCGTTAACGGTCAAGCCCACAAGGCCCTGGTGACTTCCATTATAAGTAAATGGCGAATCAGACCACGTAGGCTCAAACGACAGCTCGCGCTTGTTTATTATGTAAGCTTTGGCGAGGTATTGTGCGCCGACCATAATGTTGTTGTTGTACAAGGCAACGCGCACGGCGTAACCCGTGGTATTGGCATTCACAGGCGCGTTAACAGACCATTCGTTGTTATTATCATAGAATACTTCTGCGCTTTGAGTATATGTATTGCTTGACGTTGATATCCACAAAGAATCGTCGGGTTGATTTTCCCCATAAGTTTTGGTTTGCGTCTTGTTTGCGAGCGTGATGGCTTTTAATAGGACGGATAACCGTGTGGAAGTGCTTGCGTTAAAAATCAGGTCCTTAACGTTCAGATAGTGTTTGTTTATGCTTGAATCTATGGAAGTTTCAAGGTTTGCGGGAGCGACCCTTGTGCCTGTGGTGCCATTTGCAGAGGCCGCGAGGAATATAGAAAGGAATTTCCCGTCATCCAAATCAGTTGCTGTCCCGAAAATTCCAAATGCTGTGATATCTTTTTCGACTATGGTTTCCCAGCCGGTCTCAAGATCTGTTGCCTCGTTAACTGCAGGCAATATCGTCGTACCATTATAGGCTGAAAATACCTTAACGCCTGTATTGTTGCTGCCGGATAAGGCATGATTTGTCGTCGTCTCCCCCGAACTGTTGTTCAATTGCCAACAATCGGTGATGGTTGTGAAGGAGGTTTTTCCGCAGATAGCCCCCGCGTTTGACGAGGTAAAGTTTGACAGGCTGCCCACATTGTAGCAATTTTTGAGTGTGACCGACCCGGCGGTGTCCTTTCTTGCCTCGCCTACAATACCGCCGATATAGTTTTTCGAAGCTGTCTCGCCCTTTACCGAGCCGCAATTGTAAGCATATTGCACGGTGGCTACGTTGCCTGTCCCCGTGCTGTTGCCAAAGAGATATCCGACTATTCCGCCCGCCGTTTGATTGCCGACGGAAATATTTGCGGAGTTATACAGGTTTTTGAAAACAATAGAATCTGCTGTCGTGTTGGTAGTTTCGACTCTTCCGCCGATACCGCCGACGTTTTGATATCCCTGAATAGTGCCCGATACCTTGCAGTTGCTTACGGTGATTTTGTTAGATCCCGAGGTTACATAACCAATAATACCGCCTACGCCGTTATTGCCGAAAATATTTGCGTCAACGGCGGTATTACCGTCTGTATCCTTTTGGGTGAATTTTGTGCCGCCGACATATTCGCAATTTTCAATGACAAGGTTGCAATTTTTCGATGAAGTACTATATTGCACGGTACTGCCGACAAAACCGGCGACCCCATCTTTACCTGTGGCTTGATTGGCGGTGTTGAACGAAGCGGCAATAACATTCACCGATGACTTGCAATTCTTTATAGTTTTTGAATAAGTGCTGAATGCGCTTCCAACAAAACCGCCGGCATATTTGCCTGTGGTTTTGATAGTCCCGGTCACCTCTAAGTATTCAATTGTGGTGTCAAAACCCGTATCGCCGCACAATACTCCGAAAAGTCCGACGGAATCTTTGTCGGAATCAATGTCTACGGAAATTTTGCGCATGACCTTGTTATTTGACTCGTCCGCGCCATATATGTGGCCCTTAAAGTTTCTCGCGCTATAACTTATGCTGTCTAATTCGTCTCCGATAGGCGTGATATTTCCAAGTTCCAAATCGGCTGTTACGGCAAAATACCCTTTATAGAATGAGGTGTGGCTGACGCTTGAATTTGTAACCTCGTTGTCATAATACGTCCCCTTTACGCTGTCGACGGGATCGCGCGCCTTGTTGACGATATCTACCAAATTGTGCCAATGTTCAAGCTCTGATATGACAAAAGGATTTGACTCCGACCCCCAGGTCGTGTCCCTTGTTTTTCCGGGTAGCACGCCAAAATCGCTTTCTCTCCATACTGCGTATAATGTAATTTCTTGACCGCCGGAAAGCTGCGTAACTTCGCCGTTTCCCGTATTGTGTTTGTTTTTATATTTAACGGAAGATATTGTGTCAAGCGCCCATCCGACAAATGTGTAGCCTGTTCTGCTAAATCCGTTTGCTTTCATATCTTCGGCCGTTCCGTACACAAATTCTTGAGTATTGGCAACTGAATTATGATCATTTATTCCCATGCTTCCGGTGCCGCCGTTGGAGTCGTACTTTACCCAATATTTGCCCTTATAGCTGACTTTTACGTCACCCATCATGGCATAATATTGCCCATAGTCACCCCAGCCGGTGAAAGATGTGTCAATTTCTTCTTTACGAAAATGCACATACAGTGCAACTGTAAACACCCTTTCTGATGAACTCGCAGTGAGCGTTCCTGAATTTAATGTAAACGCTTTTTTGGTACAAGATGATTCATAACCTGAGGCTTTGTTGGTGTTGCTATACGTAATAGTTGTTTGACACTCATCACCTGCATTTGTGTCAAGTGGCGTCGCAGTGAACATGGCTTTTTTTGAAGTATCCGGAGTTTGCGAACCGTTATACAACTGTGCTTGAGCATTTATATAGGATTTATCATTCTTGTCCATTTCTTGTTTGTTGTATCCGGCTGTAAACAAATTGCCTGTGACCTCTACCTCAGTCACATAAGCAGGCAGTGTCACCTCAAATGTCATTGCAAAGTAAAATTCACATACATCGCGTCCATGAGAAACCAATACTCCGGATGCATTTTTGCTATCCGGTTTATGAGACCATGTATGCAAATAGTCTCCATCATCCCTTAAATCAGTTTTATCGTTGGAGTTTGACAGCGTTGCGTCTGTAGCAGTGTACTCAGAGTGGTATGACGAGGCGCCTTCTTCTACAAAATACATATAAGGCTTGTTTGCGTCCCAATCTCCGTTGCCGCTTGGATTATATGCCGAAGTATTCAAATGCCAATTCGTTTTGCCGTTCGGAATCTGTATCGTATATTTTTCGCCGTACAAAGTGCCGTCCAAATCGAATTTATAATCTGATGAAGCGACTGAATCTGCGGGTTTTTCATACAGGGTAAAGCTTAAGTCATGCAGTCCGCCCTTGATATTATGGTCGGTTATGACATAGCAAATAAGGCGCGCGCCCGTCGCGCTTGTCGGGACGGGAGACGCGGATTGATATGCGCCTGAAGAAATCGTCCCCCATTCGGCGTTAGCGGTACCGTTGCCCCAGTCGCTTCTATGTGCGAATGTGGAATTTGTCACCGTTGACGCCCAGGACGCGCTGTTTCCGCTTCTATCGGTACTGACTTGCGAAGCTTTTGGGGCGGTGTTTTGAACTCCTACCCATTGAAACGCAATTGCCGTTTCGTCGTTGGCTTCCAACCAGTCGCCCTCGTATGTAGATGTCGCTTTAATGTAATAACTTGCGCGGTTTTGCTGTATAGCCGCCAATGCGGTGCCGGAAAATTTCCATTCTATCCAATAAGCTATCGCATTATCGCTGCCGTCAAGGTCTACGTCGTCAAATCCCCAGCCGCGGCTGCCCCATTTGAAGCTGCCCGTTGCGTCGACCTCGGCGTCAATGCCAAAATAATTTGCATGAGTAGTGTCGTGATTTGAATTGAATTCCGCAGCGAAGTTTGTGCCGGTCGCTGCAATCGAAGAGGCGTCTCGCTGTGTGGCGGAACGGGACTTTGCAGCCAATGCAAAATCGAGTTGAGAGGTGGAGAGGGTGGCGAGGGTCATTGTGAAAATCAGCGCGAAAAGGAGGGCGAAAAGGACCAACCTGACAAAAGCGGGTTTGAACTTGCCGGAGAACGCATGCGCGGCGCTCCTGCCGGAGTTGACATTCTTGCCCGATGTTGTCGTCCTGCCTAAGTTTTCATTCCTTTCGGAGTTTACAGCTCTATCGGAGTTGACAGACCTGCCGGAATTGACGCCGGACTCGCTCCCATAATTTATCGAATGTTCAGACATATTGCGCTGTCTCATAATTTCCACCTCGCGTATAAGCGCGCTCGCGCGCTGTATACCCTTAATATATTACTATACTATATACAGTTTGCGCAAGAGGTTTATTTGAAGTATTTGCGAATTATCCCGATTTTTCGTCATCGTCCGCAATTTTGCCCTATTAGAATGACTGTTTTTAACAATTTTAATGACGACTTCAATTTGAAAAAAGTTGTTTCTTCCAAAATGAGCTTGAAAAAGACTTTATAGAAGATCATCCCTACGCGGAGGATCGGTCATGCAAAAATCGGCTTGAAAAGTCTTCATGGAAAACCGGTCCTGCAGGAAGATAATTTATATCGAAATGGACTTGAAAAAGTTATTTTCTTCATGGAAAATCGATTCTATCGAAGTTAGTTTTGTTAAAATCGGCTTAAAAAAAGTTTGTTGCTCCATGCAAAAATTATCTCTGCGAAGAGGGTTGGCTTGGAGTGCGGGCGGCAAACGAAAAAGGAAATTAAAATTGTTAAATATCGGATATCTAATCGGATAAAAAATCGCATAGCAAGCAAAACTCGGCAAAAAATGCAAAAAATCCCAATAAACATCTTGCGCACGATGTATTAAATATAGTATTATAATCTAAGTATTGGTGCGCGAACACATGCGCGAGCGCGCTTATACGCGAGGTGGAAATTATGAGACAGCGCAATACATATAAGGGCACAAATAATAAGGCGGCAGCAGCCGCAGGTCGCAGGTCAAGGACGGCTCAAAAAACATTCAACGTCCTTGCGCTTGCTCTTTTGTTTGTCCTTGTGTTCAGCCTCGCCCTTGTCGCTGTCGTGGGCGGAGCGAACGGCAAATTCAACGTCGCGGAAGCAGCTTTGCAGAACGGGAAAGCGGTTTCGCAATCCACCGCGGTTTCGACTACGGGCACTGCGTTTTTCACAAGTCCTTCAAAAGCCGATTTTTATGTGGACAGTGATGACTCAAATGCTGTGTCGGGCACCGGAGGATTTGGAAATTATTCAAAACATGGTTGGGGATGGTCTGATGACTATGAATGCGACGACTATAAAAGATTTATATTCTGGTTGCAAATTGATTTTTCTGGAAACATGCTCACCGATGTTGCAAACGGAAATGTAAGTTATTATGTCTATGCTCATGGAGGAAGCACTACAAACACCGACGATATCGGTATGGGGGTTTCGTTTACCTCAACAACTCCGTCTTATACATGGGTGCCGACCTCCAATGACGGGGCTTGGACGAGTACGGCTCAGTCAAATATGAAGGACTGCGTTGGACTTGATGATACCGGAAGCAAGGATTATAGTTTTGGAAAAAACGGAGGCTATGATAGTTCTGCGCAGGTGCCAAAAGACGCTAAATCTATGCGAATTATATTTGGCGTACAAAGCGACGGAAATTGTTGTACTGGGTGGAGTAATATTTCTATACGTTTGTACAAATACGCTTCGACCAGCATCACTTCGTCAGACACTACTTTTGATTTATCCAATGGATTATACGGAGACGAGCTCAGTGTTCTGGCAACGGAAACAAATAACGTTGAATATAAGCTAGTGGATCAATATCATGGCGGGAGCATTACAGCCGCAAACTATACAATGAGTTATCAAAAGGCACCTGAAGGACAAAACACATGGGAAAATGATGGCCATAGTTTTAGTTTCAACAATTCGTATGCGGGCGTAGTTGTGTTAGGTGGCAGTGGAAACAACTGGAACACCGGCACCTATACATTGAAACTCACCATCAAATTGAACTCACATGTGACAAAAATAAAAGTAAGTTCTCGAGTGAGGATCGCACAATCCAAAAAAGGTACCCCCGGGGATTGTTCAACGAAAGCAACCCTTACGGCGGGAAGCACCGAAATCGGCTCTAAATCATCTACTACATTTTCTACCGGATCGTATTCGGAATTGTCCAAAACAATTGATGTTTCGTCAACATCTGTGGTTCTTACATTAACTATTGAAGCCAGCAAAGATGATGGCAGTGGTTTCTCTGATTATCAAGGTTTTGCTGTCTTTTGGGGTGGAATTAAAATAACCACATATGGTGAATATTACGTCAAATTTAATGCCAATGGCGGCAGTGGCACAGCTATGTCAGATCAGACATTGATATACGGCACCTCATCAACTTTAACTCCGAATACATATAAAAACGGTTCGCTGACATTTGGCGGTTGGGCGACAAGTTCTACGGGAAATGTGGCGTACAAAGACGGCGCCAGCGTATCGAATCTTACAAAAGTACCCGGCGATACGATAAATTTGTATGCCAAGTGGTTTGATACCGATTTCGGCGTAAAAAGCGGTAAAAGCAAAACCGACGGAACATGGGGGTCTTCGACAAATCCATTTGTCATTGAAAATGCCACGCATTGGCTCAATCTGATGGATATAGTAAACAAAGCTCGAGATCCGGTGGACAGCGTGACGGATCTGTCTTTGATAAGCGGGACCAAAACCGCGGCAAAGTCTTTGAATTTCAGCGGAGCGTATTTCCTGCTTGCGGCAGACATTGGCGAGTCAAGCAGTCTATATTCGTTCAGCGATAAAGTTGGAGCGTCAACCACAAACTGTTTTGCGGGCAATCTTGACGGCGACGGACATGGAATTTATTTTGATATGGCAAGCACCGCCACTTACAGTGGGTTGTTTGGATATATCATTGGCACAGATACAGCGCGTGCAAGCGTCAAAAATCTTACCGTTGGAGGACAAGTTGTTTCTTCTACGTATGGCATTGGCGGACTTGCCGGTCAAGCTCAATATGCAGACTTTGAAAACGTGACCGTCACGGCAAACGTTATATGTGCCAATTACGATGAATACGGCAATGTCACAACAAACAGTTATATAGGCGGAATAGCCGGCTATGTGTCCACGGGCGCATGCACATTCAAAAACTGCACATATACCGGCGGCACCAAATACACGCACAGCTCTGTAACAGATGTGCAAAATGTCAATGCAAACATCTTTGGAAGTTATTATATCGGCGGAATTGTTGGTTATGCGTCTGTGCAAGCTACATTTGACAGCTGCAAAGTTACGGCAGGCACTATCGTCGCCACCAGCAATACCGCGGGCGGAATAGTCGGATATACCAACAGTACGCTCACGATAACAGGTTGCAGCGTTTCAAGCGGCGTTAATGTGAATTCGTCCTCAACCGGCGCAGGCGGTATTATGGGGTCAATCGGAGGTAGCGGCGCGCTCACAATACAAAATTGCGAGAACGCAGGCACCGTGTCAGCAAACGCAAACGGCGTGGCGGGCATACTTGGGCACACCGCAAACGGATATTCCGGAACTTTGCTGATAAAAGGGTGCAAATCTACAGGGAAAATCGAAGGCGGCAGCAATGTCGGCGGAATAGGCGGCAGAATTGAAAGCAGCGGCGCTATGACCGTTGAAAATTGCTATACGTCAGGCACAATTGCCTGCCATACAAGCGCAGACCATACAAACACATTCGGCGGTATAATCGGATATTTCTTCCACAACGCCACGTCGGGCAACGCCGTCATCCGATATTGCGCCTCAAGTTGCACAATAACCCTTAAGGGCACCGTCGAAAACGGAGCGGGCGGTATTGCGGGCAATTTCACAAACGGCGCTGAAAAAACAGACGACGGCGCGCCAAAGGTGAGCTATTGCTATTCGTTTGTGACGTTATCAAACAGCGGCACAGTGGATAGAAATAACTTGGTCGGCGGCGTGGTCGGTACATCGCTCAACAACCACACCGTAGAAAACAGCTGGTATTTCAAGTCGTCGTCGACCGACACGGCGGCAAACAACAATGTTTTTAACACGACTAGCGAGCCGACAAAATATGGCAGATATGCGATAGTCTTGGGAAGCACAGGAAGCACTTATTTCAAACCGATTTTAAGTACAGAAACATCGGATTGGTCATCGACTTCGTGGTCTGCGACGGTTACATGGACGGCTTGGGACGATTGGACAAAAATAACCGAGAAAAATTACGACGGCTTCGCAAACAAATACTCCAATTTGACTCAGCCTAATAACAGCACCTACATCAGATGCACATACGGCTCCAAGGAAGGTGATGCTTTTAAGCCCGATTATGTTGTGTCTGAACATGTCGCACGCGATTTTGATAACGCAAAGAGCAATTTTGCGGTTGGCTTCAAGGCGACAATCGCCAACAATATTTTTGTTCAACGTGTGGCAATTGAACATACGCCGGATGACTCTACTTCAAGCGCGTCTGCGGCCACATTTACATACAATGGGTCAAGTCAAAACATTACTTTGACTGCGCCCGACACCGAAAAAGATACGTTCTATACCGTGGAATATCAGTACTTGAGCCCGGAAAATGCCGTTATCGACGCTACAGATGTCAAAAACGCCGGGACTTACACCGTCAAGCTCAATATAGTGATCGCAGACTATGTCGTAGGAATGAAAACGATCGCCTTGACGATATCTCCAAAATCGCTTAGCGTATCACAAAAGTGGACGGATAATGCAACAACTTATCCAACGCATGCCGACTTTGTGTATAATACCAATCATCAAGGTCTGTCTACAGTCACTATTACCGGAGTAGTGGACACAGACTCATACGAAAGTATCTTTGAAATCATATGCAACAATGGCGCAAGTTTCTCGATAGCGAATAAAGTATATACATTCAGCGGCGCAATAGACGTTAACAATTACCAAATAGCAGTCAAGATCATATCGGAAAATTATAAGTGGTTGTCTTCAGATACAGAGGATCCATCTGCGAGGACATATAAGTGGGCTATCACGCCTAAACCTATCGACATCGGCAAGGATATCGTGTTTGGGTATGCGTTTGACGAAGCGGAAAAGTTTATGAATCCGGGCGAAATGCTGGACAGTTCGGGTAAGGTTGTCTTATCCGGCGGCACATATTATACGTTAAATTCGTCTTTTGCGCACATTTGAAACGAAATTTATCATACTGCTAGCAGTATGATACTTTCAAGATTGCGAGAGGCGAATTTTCGGCGGTTTTTCGGGCGATTTTTTGGGGAAATTTTATGGGGTTTTCGGAGTTATTTTCGGGGTCATTTGGGAGGCTCTTTTGCAATTTTGGGCGAAATTTGAAATTTTTCGAGCCGTCAAACACTCAAGTATGGAAATTTTTGAGACCTCGATCCTCTACCTTGAGATTTTTTGAGCCGTTTGGGGAGTCGATCTTGAAAAAATATGAGCATTTCCGCTCGAGCTCGAAAAATTTTGAGCTGTTTTAAGTCAAATTGCCGCAAACCGTAAAATTATTGTTGTTCGCCCTGCCCCGCGGACCGGGCTAAGATCGCCTTAGCGCTCGAGGCGGACATAGCGATATGAGTACGAATGGCGGTTTGAGAGCGGCAGAACATTTAGGCGGATATGGCGATTTGGGCGCGCCAGAGGCGTTGTGTCGCGTTTTGGCGCGTTTTACGAGTTCGTCTATGAAATTAAGCGCAAATCGCTTCACAATCGCTCTCACGGCCTCAAACGGCGCTCCTCAATAAAACCAACGAGGCCATAAGCCGCAAACCTACAATAAAATTACTTGCAAACCTACAAGGCGAATGACCTCTGCTTCTCGCACTATGCCCGTGAAGTACGCTAACGCTAACGCATACACGTGCAGCCAAGCGTATATACGCACGCATAATGCGCTCATAGCGCGCTACGCGCAACATGATCGAGCGCAAGCGCGCGTATAATGCGCTCGCCGCATGATATGCGCTCGCTCTCATGGGCGATTGCATGTGCGAGTATATGCGTGCACATGTGCGAAAAAACGCGCAAAGAGGAGCGGAGAATAAAGAGGCGAAGCTAATCCACCCCTCCCCTGCGGTTGCGATCGCGGCATAAAAATGTAGCGATATTTGAAAAAATCTAAGGCTTAAAAATCCACGGCGTGCAAGTCTTAATTATGCGTTTAGATATCATAAAAGCGAGGAAAACCTCGCTTCAAATGGCGTTAATCGGCAAAATCATAAATTCCGATCGTTTTGATTGCTTGTTTTACGCCGATAGTTATTGCTTTATGCGAAGAGCGCGGTAGGTGCGCGGGCTGAGGTCGAAGACAAAATTTCTGTCCTCGTCGCCATGATAGTCGCTGCCGCCCGTGGGCACAAGGCCGTACTTATTGCAAAGCGCCTCAAGCGATTTGCGATCCGCGTCGGTATGCGTAGAATAGTTGACCTCAAGTCCTCCGAGGCCGTGGGGTTTGAGCCCACTTATCAGCAATTCAAGCCGCTTATCAAGCAAAAATTTCTTGGGATGAGCGATGGAAACGAGGGCGCCATGTTCCTTTAGCAGTCGTACGGCGGCAACGGGCGTGAGCCGTTTGGCCTCCACGTATGCCCTGCCCCCTGTGCCGAGATAGCGGTCGAAGGCGTCGGAGACGTCGCGCGCGTACCCCTCCTCAATGAGCTTGCGGGCTATGTTAAGTCTGCCCACGCCGTCCGCGATGTGCCCGAGGATGAGATAGGGAGCGTCGTCGAGGAAATATCCGCTGTCGCGCG
>CANQCC010000023.1 GCA_947589635.1 uncultured Clostridia bacterium
GATCTGCGGCTGTCAAGACAATAAACGCCTCGCTTGCGTCCATCGCAAAGAGGCGAATATTTGCAACTTGAAGCGCCATCATAAGCCCCGGCGATATCAAAGTCGATGCGGCAAAACATATCGCGGCACATTATTTCAGCACGACGCGACGCCTTAAATATTGTCTCAGGCCTCTTCCGCGGAAGAAGTTTCAACTTCCGAAGCTTGATTTTCGTCGATATTATCCGCGGCGACCTCGGCGACAGAATTTACGGCTTCTGCAACAGAATTTGCAGCTTCGGCAACGGAATTTGTGGCTTCTGCGACAGAGATCTCCGGGTTTTCGGCGGAATTATCGACAGGTTGAGCCTTTTTCCCGAAGGACAAATTTCCAAGCAATTGCAGGGCCGGGATGAGAAGTCCGCCCACGGAATTGCCTATGATCACAATCCAGATATACCCAAAAGCCTGCCAGGAGGCGACTCCGGAAGCGGCAAAATAAAACATGTCGGCGATGGAGTGCTCGTACCCGCTGACAATAAACGCGGGGATACCCAAAATCACGCCGAGCACGGACTTTTTCTTGCCATAGACGTATACGGCGACATATATAAGAATGCCGCAGAATATCGCGCGAATAAAGCCATTAAGATATCCTTGCGCAAGTTTTGCCGCGGCAAGCGAAGTGGCGACCTCCCTTATCGTCGGGATGGCATACGCAAGCAGATATCCGCATGCGATCGCGGCGACGGTGTTGCCCAAAAGTCCCAAAAGCAGCGCGGAGATATCCTCTTTGGAGTGTGACTCGATTATAAGCCCAATCTTGCCCGTGTACAGCGAAAAGCCAAACCAGCACACGCTGAGCAGCCCTACGCAAAACAGCAGCGCGCCGACGTACTTGTTTTCGTTGTAGCACATCAAAAACGCGGCGCCTCCTATGGAGATGCTCATGCCCGCGAATATCCCGTTGATGATTTTTTTAAGCATACTTTCAGTCCTTTTGTTCCAACATGCTCTTGACTTTCATAAGTCTTGTAGTGGCGCCGCGCTCGTTTTCGTCGAGTTTCATTGTGATATACTTTATCGTCTCCTCAAGCTGAGGGATCATAACATATTCAAGCGCGTTGACGCGGCGGCGATTTTTTTCTATCTCGTCCGCGAGCATGTTGCAGGTCTTTTCCACCTCGGCAAGTTTAAGCAATTTGGGCATAAGTTCGGACAAGGATGAGACCACGCCGTCAAGTTCGCTTGTGACGCTCGCAAAGGAGTACGGGTACATCTCGCCGCCCTCCTCTTTTATTATCTCGAAGGAGGGGACTTCCACGCTCATGATGTTCTTTGAGGACGCGCTGAGTCTTACGCGCGTGCCGGGCATGGCGAAAGCCTCCTCTATGACGGCGTCGGACGACGTTGCGCGCGCAAGCATAAACGCCTTGAGCGCTGCCTGCAATTCGCCTTCTACCTCCTCTCTCAGCCGCTTGTTTTCGCGAACGTACAGCATAAAGCGCCGCACCATTTCGTCGGACTTATCCTTCAGAAGTTTATGTCCTCTGACAGCGGTTTTGAGACGAGTTTTGAGCCGTCTCAGCTCCATTCTTGTCGGATTTACGTTAAGTTTTGCCATCTTTTATTGTTGCCTCGAGTCGAGGTATTTGACAAGATATTCGTCGCGGATACGCTTAAGTTCGCCCCTCGGAAGCAGAGCCAACAGCTCCCAACCTATGTCGAGCGTCTCCTCTATGGAGCGGTTGACGTCGAAGCCCTGAGAGATGTATCTCTTTTCAAACTCGTCCGCAAATTTTGCAAATTTCTTATCCGTCTCGGTAAGCGCGGCGTCGCCTAAAATAGAGCTGAGTTCCTTTGCCTCCTTGCCCTGCGCGTAAGCGCTGAACAGCTGGTTCATGGTGTCCGCGTGATCCTCGCGAGTCTTGCCCGCGCCTATGCCCTTGTCCTTAAGACGGGAGAGGGAGGGCAACACGTCGATGGGCGGCGTTATGCCTCTCTTGTACAGCTCGCGCGAGATGATTATCTGCCCCTCGGTGATATAGCCGGTGAGGTCGGGGATGGGGTGCGTCTTGTCGTCCTCGGGCATTGTCAAAATGGGGATCTGCGTTATGGAGCCTTTCTTGCCCACTATCCTGCCCGCGCGCTCGTAAAGACTTGCAAGGTCGGTGTACATATATCCGGGATATCCGCGCCTGCCGGGGACTTCCTTTCTTGCCGCGGAGACCTCTCTCAGCGCCTCGGCGTAGTTGGTGATGTCCGTAGTTATGACAAGCACGTGCATGTCCTTTTCAAACGCGAGATACTCCGCCGCCGTCAGCGCCATACGCGGAGTGGAGATACGCTCCACCGCGGGGTCGTTGGCGAGATTGATGAACATAACCGCGCGCTCTATCGCGCCCGTGCGTCTGAAGTCGGAGATGAAGAAGTCTGCCTCCTCGAAGGTTATGCCGACCGCCGCAAAGACGACCGCAAATTTTTCATCCGTACCCAAGACTTTCGCCTGCCTTGCGATCTGCGCGGCAAGCTCCGCATGAGGCATGCCCGACATGGAAAATACGGGCAATTTCTGACCGCGCACAAGCGTGTTGAGGCCGTCTATCGCGCTTATTCCCGTCTGGATAAACTCGTTTGGGTAATCCCTTGCGACAGGATTTATGGGTTGGCCGTTGATGTCCAGCTTCATCTCGGGAAGAATTGGAGCGCCGCCATCGCGGGGTCTGCCCATGCCGTCGAATACTCTGCCGAGCATATCCTCGCTCACGCCAAGCTCTATGCCGTGGCCGAGGAAACGCGCCTTTGAAGTCGCCATCTTTATGCCCTGCGAAGGCTCAAAAAGCTGCACAAGCGCCTTATCGCGATTTATCTCGAGCACTTTGCCGCTTCTTATCTCGCCGTTCGCCTGTCTTATTTCGACAAGCTCGTTATACTTGACGCCCTCGACGCCCTCGACGAGCATAAGCGGTCCGACGATCTCTCTTATGGTCTTATATTCCTTAAGCATCTGCACCTTCCTCCCCATTTCCTGCGTCGACAAGCGCGAGCATGCTGTTGTTTATCTCGGTAAGCAGCGCGTCAAATTTCGACATTTCGCTCTCCGGGATATACTTTGCCCTGCCTATCTGCTCCCTGACGGGCAATTCGAGGATGTCCTCGATATCCACATTCTTGTCGAGCGCCTCCTTTGCGAGACGGTCAAATTCGAGAATGAGTTTCATCATATATTGCTGCTTCTGAAGGGACGCGTACGTGTCCACCTCATGGAAAGCGTTCTGATGCAAATAGTCCTCTCTTATGGACTTTGCGGTCTCCATCGTGAGGCGATTTTCGGGAGAGAGCGCGTCCATGCCGACAAGACGCACAATCTCGTCAAGCTGCGCCTCCTCCTGCAAAATGCGCATGCAATCGCCGCGAAGCCCCATCCACTCGTCGCCGATGTTGTCCGCGTACCAATCGCTGAGCCTGTCCGCATACAGCGAGTAGCTGGTAAGCCAATCCACCGCGGGAAAATGGCGCTTGTACGCAAGCGAGGCGCTAAGCCCCCAGAATACTTTGACTATGCGCAAAGTCGCCTGCGAGACGGGTTCGGACAAGTCTCCGCCGGGAGGCGAGACCGCGCCGATAGCCGTGATGGAGCCCGTGACTCCCTCCTGTCCAAGCACTTTGACGACGCCCGCGCGCTCGTAAAATTCCGCCAAGCGGGAGCTTAAATACGCGGGATAGCCCTCTTCGCCGGGCATCTCTTCAAGTCTGCCGCTCATCTCTCTCAAAGCCTCCGCCCAACGCGAGGTGGAGTCCGCCATGATGGCGACGGAGTAGCCCATATCGCGGAAATATTCCGCAATCGTGATGCCGGTATAAATTGACGCTTCGCGCGCCGCGACGGGCATATCCGACGTGTTTGCGATAAGCACCGTACGCTTCATAAGGGGCTGTCCGCTGTGTGGGTCGATGAGGGACGGGAACTCGTTAAGCACGTCCGTCATCTCGTTGCCGCGCTCGCCGCAGCCGATATAGACGATTATGTCCGCGTCCGCCCACTTGGCAAGCTGATGTTGCACTATCGTCTTGCCGCTGCCAAAGGGGCCCGGGACCGCCGCCACGCCGCCCTTCGCGATCGGGAAAAGCGTATCTATGACGCGCTGACCCGTGACGAGAGGGGCGCTCGGCGCAAGTTTTTCAAGATAGGGTCTGCCCTTTCTGACAGGCCACTTCTGAAGCATCGTCACCTTTTTGTCGCCGTCTGCGGTCGCTATGACCGCCACTGTCTCGTCCACGTTGAACAAGCCTTTCTTTATCTCCTTCACGGTGCCGCTTATGCCAAACGGGACCATGATCTTATGCAAAATCAAGATATTTTCCTGCACGGTGCCTATCACGCTGCCCGCGGATACCGCGTCTCCCACGCTGACGGCGGGAACAAAGTCCCACTTCTTTTCGTGGTCGACTGCGGGTATGTATACGCCGCGCTCTATGCGGTCGCCGGAGGCCTCTTTAAGTTTGTTAAGGGGGCGCTGGATGCCGTCGTATATGCCCTCGATAAGCCCGGGAGCAAGCTCGACCGAAAGCGGAGCGCCCGTCGAATATACGTTTTCGCCGGGGCCGAGGCCGCTTGTTTCCTCATAGACCTGGATGGAGGCGCGATCGCCCCTCAGCTCGATGACTTCGCCGATCAATTTCTTTTCGCTGACCTGCACGACGTCAAACATTTTGCATTGCCCCATGCCTTCGGCAACGATCAACGGGCCTGAAACCTTGATAATTTTTCCGATTTCCATTATTTGTCCTCTCTGTCGAATAAGATGTCTGCGCCTATGGCTTTTTCAACATTGGCTTTGATGCCCGCAAGCCCCATGCCGGAGTTTCCGCTTGCGGACGGAATCGGCACGACCACGGGATACGCGCGCGCCTTGTATCTTTTAATGTACATGTCCGCCCAGATCGCCACCTGCTCCGTCACGTAGATAACGGAGTGCGTCCTTGCAAGCATGTGCACTCTTTCCTTAGCCTCCTCTTCGCTGTCCACGGGAAAAACGTCCACGCCTATCGCCTTGAAAGCGAGCACGGAATCCTTATCCCCAACGACCGCAATGAGTCCTTCACGCAGAGACATCTCTCAACCTCTCTCTTATCAGCGCTTTGTCCACGCCGTTTATGAGCCCCGAAACGATAAGTTTCGCGACTTTAAGTTCCGTCATTCTCGTCAGGCAGTAACTGAGTATGGGCGCCACGCCAAACATGTCGTCGCGCTCCGCCCTGACAAGCCCGAGCAGTTTGTCGTCGCAGGCGACTTCGAAACTTGTGAGACTGCCGCCGTCGAGCGCCTTTTTGAAGTCCTCGTACAGCGCGTGCCCCTTAAGTTTTTCGCAAATCGCGTCCTGCGTCGCGTCCGCCATTCCCTGAATATCCGCGTTTCCGCCCGCGATATAGCCGTCGTCAAAGACCTCCGCGCCAAGCCCTATGCGCTTGCATCTGAGGTAGGACAGCAGGTTTATGCCGTCCGCCTTAAGCGCGAAATAACGCCTTACAAGCTTTGTGCCGGCAAGCGAGAAACTTTCCCTGTACATCGCCTTGTCCACAGCCACGTCAAGCGCGCGCGGAGTGAGTTTGCCCGCCGCTTCAAGCGCCCTGACCTGCCGTACGGCGTCGCCGATCCCGCCTGCGGGGAGTTTTTCGTCCTCCGCGTCACAGATTTCCTCAAGCTGTTCAAAGCTCTTAAGCCCTTCAAGTCCGCTGCTTACGGGCCTCTTTCCCAAAGCCTTCGCCTTCAAGATGAGTTTGACGTTCAGAAAATCGTACGCCGCCAAAAACGCGTCAAGAGCGCCCGCCACGTTATATTCCTTTATAAACGCGAGTTGCCTTGCCTCTTCCGCCGCGAAGAGCGCGTCAAAATCGCACTCCTCAACGGACGTCTCCGCCGCAAAGCCCATGTCGAGCAGCGCGCGGAAAATGTCCCGCTGAGAGGCACATTCAAGCAACCTCTGCACGGATTGACGCGTAAAGAGCCTGTTTTCAAGGCACTTTATTTTGGCGTTTTCAAACACGAATTTGTCTGACATATCAACTTAAGATCTGCGCCGCGATCTCCGCTTCGCACTCGTCGCGCATAAGTTCCAACTCGACCTCGAAGGTCAGGTTTTTGTCAATGCCGCCGCCGCTTAAGATCATTCCGCCTTCAAAACCCGGCTCGCCGTCGTCTATCTGCAGCTTTACGCCCTTTTTCTTGGCGAACGCCGCGATATCTTCGTCGGACAAGGCCTTTCTGCTTTCGCTTCCAAGCAACACGCTGTCGCCGTCTTCCGCCGCCTTAAGCATGCCAAGGAGCAACTTTTTGGCGGTTTTGGCGTCAAGCTCGTTGAGCTTTTCGAGGGCGCGCGCAAACACGCGGTCGACAAGCTCTTTTCTTGCGCCGATGACGATCTTGCGCGCGTCAAGCTGAGCGACCGTTCTGGAGCGTTCAAGCGCCAGCGCGGCGTTTTCGTCCAGCGCCTTCTTTTGAGCGGCGAGCAAATCCTCGCACTCTTTTGTGACCTGCGCCGAGATCTCGTCCGCTTTTGCCTGCTGTTCCGCGACTATCTGCTGAGCCTTGTCGGAAGCGTCCGCGTTGATTTTGTCGATTATCGCCTGTTTACTCATAGTTACGCCGGGATACCGCTGACGGTGGGCATCATGACGCCGAGCAGCGAGACGAGCAGCGCCAGAACGGCGTAGGTCTCGACCATGACGGTGAGGATGATTGCCTTACCGCTCTCCTCGGGGCGCTTAGCGACCATCGCTATGCCGCTTACGGCGACCTTGGACTGATACAGCGCGCTGAGGAAACCGACTATTGCCATGGGCAGGCATGCCGCAAACAGCGAAAGTCCCTCGCCCGTGGTGAGCGCCATGACGTTTGAAAACAGCTGGATCTTGACGAACACAAGGAAAGCCACAAGCAATCCATAGATGCCCTGCGTGCCCGGCAGAAGCTGAAGCACGAGGCACTTTGAAAACTTATCGGGGTCCTCGCTTGTGACGCCCGCCGCCGCTTTACCGGCGACTCCGACGCCGATCGCCGAGCCGATGCCCGCCATAGCCGCCGCCATGACCGCGCCCAAAATGGCAATAAATGTGCCGATGTTCATATTGTTACCTCCTTTCGAGATACGTATATTTTGTATTTGTTCCGTAGGGCATAAACACGTGGCCGCCGCCCTCGTAGAATTTTCCGTAAAATTCGATGTATTGCAGTCTGCAGTTGTGCACGTACGCGCCGAGCGTGGATATCGCGATGTTGAAGACGTGTCCGACAAGGAATATCGGCACGCAAATTATATACCCTATCGCAATAAGCGCGGAGCCCGCCGGGAAGAAGCCGAGCACGACCTGACATATCTGGTTTACGACAAGCGCTACGACGCTGCCCGAAAGTCCAAGGCCGAACAGACGCGCGTAACTTAATATATCCGACAAAATGTTTACGCCGTCGTACAATTTGCCGAATCCGCCAAAGAAGCCGGTGACCATCTTTGCGCCCTTCTTGCCCCGCATGTTGCACACGGGGATGAGTACCGCGCCGAGGACGGCAAGCGCAATGCCCACGTACTTGACGGCGGGGACGGTCTTCATAAAGAGCAGCCCTACCGCGATAAGTATAATGCCCGCGAAGATAAGATACCAGGTGCCAACCTCGGCAAACGCGTCGAGAGCGCGCTTTTTGCGGAGCAGATTGACGGCGTTCATAAACATGCCGACGACTATGTGTATAAATCCAAGTCCGAAGGATATTCCAAGCAATATGAGAGGCCCGTTGCCCTCAAGCGGCTTTACAAGCTGCAATTTTTCAAGGAAAGTGCCGCTTATGTCAAGCCCGAACCAACCTCCGAATATCGCGCCCCATATGATCGTGCTTATGCCGCCCATAAGGATGACGAGCAGCAGCCTTCCCTTGCCGGGAACGGGTTTTTTGATGAGGTACATCAAAAGTCCGCCGAGCGCAAGTATAAGCCCGTACGCCGCGTCCGCTATCATCATGCCGAAAAGCAGAAAATAGAAGAAGGACATCACGGGATTCGGGTCGAGGTCCACGCCGTATTTGGGCGCGCTGTACATGTTGGTTATATCCTGATAGGGCGCCACGACGGGATTGTTTTTGACAAGAGTCGGGACAACTTCGCCCTCCTCCGGTTCGCAAAATTCATAGACTATCGCGTCGGAGACCTCGTCAAGCAGTTTTTTAAGTTTTTCCTCTTCGGGCGCGGGATACCACGCCTCAAGCACGAAGCTGAGCGCGGTGGTCGCAAAGCCGTCCGTAGCCCTGTTGTAGTCAAGTTTTACAAGATAATAATCGTAAAGGGTCTTGAAATCGGCGATGAACATCTGCTTTACAAGCGCGCGGGTCATCAGCTCCTCATATTCAAGTTCAAGAGAGGCAAGCTCCGCCTTAAGCTGTTCTATGCACTGCAACGGAGATTTGTCGCCTCCGAATTGCGCGCGCGTAAACTCGAGGGATTGAAGCTTTTCAAGCGCCTCGCCCTCCACGCTCTTGTGCCCTATAATGGCAAAGGGTTGGACTTTGGATGGGTCGGACAGCTGCGCGGCGACAAGAGGTTGCTCCTCCAAATAGCGCTTTAGCTCCTCCGCGCGCTGAGTGGGGACATAGCCCACCGCCATAAACGTATGCGGCGAATTTTTGTATTCTCCGTACGGCAATTTCAAAAATTTGTATATTTCGTGCGCCTCGATACTTTCCCTTGCGCGCTGTTTTTCCTGTTCTATCTCGCGCTGGCGGGTATTTATCTCTTCAAGGTCGGCGATGTTGCAAATAAGTTCGTCCTCTCTGTCCGCGATGGCGTCGAAGTCGTCGAAGGACATCCTGACTATCTGTTTGACGGACGGGGTCTCGATGGGCGCGTCGATGAAGGGTTGCTCCGCCTTGGCGGTGCGCTTTGCAAGGTTTTCCGCCTTCTTCTTCTGATCCTTCAAAAACGAAAAGGCAAAATCGATGCGCGACATGTTGTAGCGGATCTGCTCGCAGGAAGCGGAAGAATCCGAGCGCACGGTATCCTCGATATCGCGCGTACGGACAGTCTCCACACACTTTGTGCGGTGCAATGCCTTAAGCAATTTGTTTTTGTCCGAACTGTGCCCGATGAGCACAAGTTTCTTCATTTCGACGATCATTTTACCCGGTTAAAAAGCCTGATGCTTATCCGATATATTTTTCAAGCAATTTTGCGACCACGCCGTCGGCGGCGTCCTCCACGAGGGAGTTTTTGTTTTCAAGCAGATATTGCGCCCTTTCGCGCCCTTTTTTGAGGATATTTTCTCTCATCTCGGCCTGTTTTGAGACAAGCTCCTCCGCGGACTGCTTTTTGAGCCGCTTGCACTCCTCGCGAGCGAGAGCGCGGCGCCTCGAGGCGTCCTCCTGAGCGGCAAGCAAAATGTCCTTGCCCTGCTGCTGAGCGTCCTTGACGGTGCTGTCCGCCCTGTCTTCCGCGGCGCGGATGTCGTTCATAACGTCGTCAATAATACTTTCTCTCATTTGAAATTTTCGTCCTCTGCCCTTGAGATCATGTCGAGGCGTCTTTGATGTCTGCCTCCCTCATATTCGGCGGTATACCAGGCTCTTACGATAGCCTCCGCCTCGTCCTCGCTTATCACCCTGCCGCCAAGCGCGATGATGTTGGCGTTGTTGTGGTTTTTGGTAAGTTTGGCCATATAGGTGTTTGTGACTACCGCCGCGCGTATGCCCTTGACCTTGTTGGCGGCGATGGATATGCCTATGCCGGTGCCGCACATTATCACGCCGACGTCGCACTTTCCGCTTGCGACAGCGTTGGCGACCTTAAGGCCGTACTCGGGATAGTCGACGGATATTTCGGCGCTGTCGCACCCAAAGTCCACGACCTCCGCCCCAAGGTCTTTAAGCGTGGATATCACCCTGTTCTTAAGCACATAGCCGCCGTGATCGGCGCCAACCGCAACCTTAGTCATCTATACCTCCACAATTAAAAATATTATAACGCGCCCGACCGCAAAAAGCAACTATTATCTTGTCTCCAAGCGCCCTTAAATGCGCGAAAAAGGCATGCCGAATAAAAAATGCCCGCCGCTTTATGCGACGGGCAATCGTATGCGCCTTATCAGGCTAGCTTTTTAAGTTTGGACTTGCGGATGGCAAACGCCACGACCACCCATATCACGAACAGCGCCATAGCGCCCGCTCCTATGCCGATCGCCCAGCTTATCCAGGACGGCAGCGTGACGACGGAGATGTCCACAAACACGACCTCGCCGAGATATTCCGTAGTATAGATTATCTTGCCGTCCGTCAATTGATAGTCGTCTATTCTGTCAAGGCCGCCGTTCACGTTCTTCTGATAGATGACGACGTCTTTAAGCTGCTTGTCGACGGTCTCGGGTATGCTGAGCGTAAGCTCGACCTTGGATCCGTTAAGCCCCACCTGCGTCTCGCCGAGGAAGAGCTGCACCTGCACTATGCCGGCAAGTTTCGCCGTGCTGCCGATGGCGGGCATATAAGCGCTGACCTTGTTCCAGAAGTCGCTGTCGGAGCCCGTGCCGCCCGTAGACTTGAGCGTGCGTACGACCAGTCTGTTTGCAAGCACGCCTTCCGTCTCGTTGCCCTCGCTGTCTATGACGCGCATGGCGTTGCCCTTTGTGGCGGGAGAGCCCGGTTCTTCCTCCGCGAAAGAGCTTGCCGTCAACTCAAGCACGCCGTCCGCGCCCACAAAGCTGTAGTTCTCCGCGTTGAGCCCATCGCCTGTGATCGCGACTCTGAAGGTGTATCTGCCTGCCGCCGTCACGGGAGTATCCCACACAATGCTTGTGTTTTCCTTTGAGGGGGCGGTGCCTGCCGCCATATTCTCCACGCTTACGGACACTTCGTAATCAAATTCATACTCCGCGTCCGCGTCATACTTGCCCGTGAAGTATTTGGTCTTGGAATTGCTCTGTCCCTCGACCGCTCTCGCGTTTTTGTCGCCCTTCAGCGCAAGGCCGCTTACCGTGACCTCGGCGGGCTTTATCGTGACGTACGCATAGAAGGATATCGCGTTATAGTTTGCCCTTGCTTTCGTAAAGTTTTCGTTGAGCGCGATCGTCACGCGGTAGGTACCCGCGTCTATCGGCTTGAACACTGTAACGGTTCCGCCAAAGTCCACTCTGTTTCCGCGCGCGTCAAGATAGTAGTATACGTCTGCGCCCGTTTCGGGGTTTTTCTCCTTGAGCAGGTAGACGACGTTGCCGTCCGCGTCCCTGCCGTACGCCGCGTAGTACGTGCCGGCGATCAGTTTGTCAAAGCTTACGTCGGCGCCGTTCATCGGGATATCTGTCACGCCGTTTACCTTGCTGTTATTATCGTTGTAACGATATATATACTCCTTGCCGTCGTACATCTTGGCGTCGTCGCTTGCGGAGAAGACGGGGTCTATCTTAGTGACGTCAAAGGAGACCGTGGTTTCGGACGTCCAGGTGACCTTGACGCTCTGCGAAGCTCTGTCGTCCCACTTGACCTCGCGCTTGACGAAGATATAGCCCTCGTAGTGTCCCGCGTCAACGTTTCTGAGCACGTTGCCGTTGTTGTCGGCGGCGTCCCTGTTGCGGATGAGGCTTATACTGTCGCTTGCAAGGGTACCCGTGACAAATCTGTCTTGATGCTCCGAGCCGTCATACGGGAAGGAAGTCCCCGGCTCCGCGAGAGTCACGCCCGTTATGGTGGGCTCGGTGATGGTGAGCGTAGTCGTCAGCACTTCTATTGTTTCCGCTTCGTCGCCATAGACCAAATAGTATTGATACACTCCGTCGGAGCCTTCTACCTGCTTGGCGACAAACTTGACCGGGTGCGCGCTGTCGACCACGTGGACGTTGTAGTTGGTGATATTGTCCTTATAACTCCACTCTGCGGGTTCCTCGTATGCCGCGACGTAGATGTAGCCTCCAAGTTGAGCGCTTATCTGCAGCTCGTTTACGTTTGTCCTTATGGGATTATCGATGCCGGTGCCGTCCGCCTTGTACATATACCACACAAGCCTCGGGCCGTAGTCGACGCCATCGCGCACAAACACGGTCTGATAGCTTTCGCCGGAGGCGAAGCCGTACGCCCTCATGTTGGCGTCGTAGAAGGCTATGTTCTTGCGGCTTTCGGGCAGAGCGCCCGCGTTGCCGTATTCCGCCACGTGGTTGATGTTAAGCGCGGACACATAGACGTCCTTGGGAAGCACTTTAAGTTGAGAAGTTTTCTCGCCTGTGTATGCAAACTTAAAGTTGAAGTTTGTCGCCTGACCGCCGTTCAACGTATAGGAAGTGGCGATCTGGCCCGCACTCGGCAGACCTACCGTGCCAAACACGGCTTTCGCGGAGGGCAGCGCGATGACATCTCCGCCGAGTCTTATAAATTCGCCCTCGGCGCCTTTCTTGACCACAAAGCGCAATATCTCGCCGTCCTCGCTTTCTCTTTCTGCGTCATAGGTGTTTTCGGCAAGCTGTTTGATGTACTCGGCGTCCGTCTCCCTTGAGAAGTTGATGTAGGTGAGATACGCGTCAAAGCTCATATAGAACGCGTTGTCAAGCCATATCAGATTGCTGTCTTCACCCTCGCCGAGCGAGTAAGTGATCTTGGCAGCCACGTCGGAGGCGAGGTCGCCGTAATACATCGTGTTATCCTCAAGGAGGGCGGTTATATCACGCTTGATTATCTTTGCCGCCAGCTTTGCGGAGTTGCTTGTTGCGGACATCTCATAGTTGTTCATGTCCTTTCCGGCAAACTTCGTTGCCTTGAACATAACTCCGGTAGCGGTGGTATTGGCGGCGTCAAACTCCGCCTCGAGCGCTTCCACTTTAAGCTCGTCGCCCGCTATAAGTCCCGAGATGTTGCCTTGCTCGAAATAGCAATCCGCGGCGTCGGTGGGCTTTCCGTTCTTTTCGACGATCTCTATCTTGCCGAAGAACTTGACCGTGCCGTCGTATTGCTTTTCAAACGCTTTGGTTCCGTCCGTCTTCTTGATGGCGTTTGCCGCGATGTAGACGGAGCGCTTAGTGATAGTGCCCTGTCCTCGCAGGTATGTCATCGTGCCAAGCGCCTCCACAGCGCTTCCCGCCTCGCATCCGTCCGCCAAGGCGTAATAGCCCGTATCGCCGTCCATGACGTAGCCCAATATCTCGCCGTCCTTTATGGACTCCTTCTGAGTTTCGTACTCGCTCTCAAGGATGAACTTGGAGGCCGTATCAAGCGCGTAAATGTATGCGTCCACGCCCTCTATCTTGTCCGTGACGGTCTCCTCTTCCATTGAGGAGATGTGGTTGCTTATATATTGCGTAGCCTCCCTCAGATACAGCCACTTGCTGCCCTCGGTAAGCCTTATTGCAAGCACAGTGCGGTCTTTGTCGTACTTTGTGCCCATCACGCCAAGCTGATAGTCGACTTTGCCGCCGTTGAGGTTTTTGAGCGTGGGATTGAACGCCGCGCCGTCCTTAAGAGTGACATTGCCGTCCGCGTCAACGTTGACGTTCTTGTCGTCGAAGTACGCGCCGCCCGAAGTCTGCACGTTATACGCTTTCTCCTCGCCGGGCAGGATGCCGTCCAGCGTGTAGGTCGCGTTGACGTTCTTGATGGAGCGGTTGCCGTCGTAGACCTTACTGCCAAACTCGACCGTGACCGCGACCGGGCGAGGCACTATCGCGCCGTAGAAGTACGAGGTGTTGGACACTATCCTGTAGTTGTCAAGCAGATAGCCCATCTTTTCGAATTCGCCCGCCGCCGTCAGCAGCAGCTGAGGATCGGACAGCGTGACCGTGACCTTTGAATCGACGTGGCTGTTGCGATACATGCCCGTCGCCGTGATCTGCAGATACGGCTTATCTTTATTGGGCATCTGCTCGGGAAGGTTGATTATGATGGATGCCTCTTTGTCGCCGTTGTAGACCTTGTCCTCGATTATGACGTTGGTGTCCTGAATGGGCAGAGCGGCTTTAGTGACGACGATCGCGTTTTCGATCTCATAGTCGGCGATGACCTGGCCGTTTTCGATGTCCTCGGTTATCGGTACGTACTCGCCGTCGATATATCTTACGCCCGCCACGACATAGTTTTTGAGGATATCCTCGTCTTCTTCTGCCACCGAAATTGCAAGTCCCTTCACAAGGATATTGCGCGCAAGTTCGTTGCCCTGCTCGTCAAGTTTGACGTTGGGGGTTTCCTTGCCGTTTTCGCACAGCGTGAAGTTGAACGCGTTTATGCTCATCTTGGCAAGTTCCTTGCCCATCGACTCGTAGGAGTTGTAACTCTCCGTGGCGAGAGGCTTACTGCTGAAGTTTACGCCGTGCTTGAAGTCGGTATCAAGCACAAGGTCGACCTCTCCGTTGTAGACGTGCTCGTCAAACTCGATATTGGGGATAAGTCTTGCCTTGGTGATTTGGGCCTTGACCG
>CANQCC010000024.1 GCA_947589635.1 uncultured Clostridia bacterium
TCACCTACTCTTACTCCGTCACCACCTGTTAAAAACCGTCTGTACGGGCGATATACTGCGTCAAAACCGCTTTTCTTTCACACCACGTACGACTTTGTACGCTGGGTGCTCAGAAAAGCGGTTTTTCCTTGTCTCTCATCCCGTACGCTTGCAATTGCTCAGGGGCTTGGCACCATTGCTTTGCAAGGTGCCCAAAAGCCCACCGCAACCTGCGGCGCTTCTCCGCGCACAAAAAATATACGCTTCGCATATTTCGCATGATAGAGATGGCAAGAAGCAGTTCTAAGATGCGATATGGCTCGCTATTTTTTGTGCTTGGGATTTGCGGGCTGTCGCCCGCTGTTTTTAAGCGGATAAGATTTTGAATAAAGTGTTTTTACGGGACCCCCACCACCGCGGCAAAGCCGCGGTGGTGGGGGTCCTATATTGTAACGTACCCTCATTTTTTTGCAGAAGGTGGATGCCTACAACCATGGCACAATGTTACGTTAAAATCAAATTTTGCGGGGGCAGTTTAATATTAAATCGATACAGAAATATTTATTTATTTTGGCGCGGTTTTGTTTGCTATATATTTTGGCAAGTGGTATACTTAGTGAGAGGAGAAATTATGGACGCTTCCGAAAAAAAATTTCTGACCGCCAAGGCGCGGCAGCTTCGCGATGACGCTATCGAGACGATAGGCACCTTTGGGGTGGGGCATATCGGCGGAGTTATGTCGGTTATGGACGCTTTGACGGTCATTTATTATCAAAAGGCAAACAATCTCGATCCCAAAAACCCGAAGAATCCGCTTCGGGACAGGGTAGTGCTTTCAAAGGGGCATGCGGGGCCGGCGCTGTACGCGGTGCTTGCCGACAAGGGCTATTTCCCGCGCGAGTGGCTTAAGACCCTCAACAAAAACGGCACCAATCTTCCATCTCACTGCGACATGAACAAGACCCCCGGCATAGACATGACCGCGGGTTCGCTTGGGCAGGGGCTGAGCGCGGCGGTAGGCATGGCGCTTGGCGCTAAACTTGACAAACTTCCCGTCACGGTATATTGCATAATCGGCGACGGCGAGGCGCAGGAAGGGCAGATATGGGAGGCGAGCATGTTTGCAGGCTCGCACAAATTGGACAATCTCATCGTCATGCTCGACTACAACAAGATGCAGCTTGACGGCGCGGTCAAGGACATAAACGACATCGCTCCCGTCGAGGACAAGTGGCGCTCGTTCGGGTTCTATGTGCAGAGCATAGACGGCCACGACGTGGAGGCAATCTCGGACGCGATAGACAGCGCAAAGGCCTCTGGCAGGGCGAATATGATAATCCTCAATACCGTCAAGGGCAGGGGTGCGTCCTTTGCGGAAGCGGCCGCAAACTGCCACAGCATGACGATCACCGAGGAGATGTGGCGCAAAGAAACGGGGAGGTACGAGGCATGACAGACGAAAGAGAAATAAGACAAACTCTCGCCTCCGCGCTTGTCGAGGCGGCAAAGAGCGACGACAGAATAGTCGTGCTTGACGCCGACCTAATGAGTTGCCACGCGACAAAGTGCTTCAAGGAGGCTTTCCCGGACAGGTTTATCAATGTGGGGATCGCCGAACAAAATATGATAGGTATCGCCGCGGGACTTGCCACCATGGGCAAAATTCCCGTCGCGTACAGCTTTGCGCCGTTTGCTACGCGCCGTTGTTACGATCAGATCTTCATATCGGTGGCGTATTCGGGGCTGAACGTGAAGATAGTCGGGTCGGAGCCGGGCGTCGCCGCGGAGGCAAACGGCGGCACGCATATGCCCTTTGAGGATATGGCGATCATGCGCGCAATCCCGCACATGGTCTGTTTCGAGCCGACGGACGCCACGATGATGCAGAAGGCTTTGCCCGAGATCCTCGCCTATGAAGGCGCCGTATACATCCGCATGTTCCGCAAGAAGGCGGAAAAGGTGTATGACGACAGTCTGAGTTTCAAACTTGGCAAGGCGTACAGGCTTCGCGAGGGCAACGACGTCACGCTTGTGGCAAGCGGCATCATGGTCGCAAGAGCTTTGGAAGCGGCAGAGCAACTCGTCCAAAGCGGAATATCCGCAAGAGTGGTCAACGCCTGCACATGGAAACCTCTCGACAAGCAGGAACTCACTCTTGCCGCGCGCGAGACGGGCGCGATAGTGACCTTGGAAAATCACAATGTGTATGGCGGGCTTGGCAGCGCCGTGGCGGAGCTTATCGTTCGCGAATATCCCGTGCCGATAGAGATGGTCGGCATAAACGACGAGTTTGGACAGGTAGGCAAAAACGCATATCTGAGCGAAATTTACGGCATCACGACAAAGGACGTCGTTGAGGCGGCGAAGAGAGTAGTTTTAAGAAAACGCGCGTAAGTCAAGAAACACATAAAGTTAAGGTAATTGACAAAAACGACGGTTGAGCCGTCGTTTTTGCATATATAAACACCGTTTTTGATATTTTTGTCAGACTGTCTCGCCAAGATGAAGTTGCACAAATCCTTGTTTGGCTTTGCAAAGCGGGCAGCAATCCCAAGCCTCTTTGCCCTCCTGCTCATAGCCGCAACCCGAACATTTCCAGACCACGGCTTTTTCCTTTTTGTAGAGGGTGCCGCTTGACATCTGCGCGTAGAGGTCGTTAAAGAGTTTCTCGTGGCAGGTCTCGACGCCGGCTATCTTGTTGAACAGGTCGGCGATCTCGATAAAGCCTTCCTCGCGCGCGGTCTTTTCGTACGCCTTATAGGTCTTGACTTCCATCGCCTCGTCCTCGGCGGCGAGTTTGAGGTTTTCCGTAAGGTCCCACTTTTCGCGGAAGGGATAGCCGGAGCATATGTCAATGTTGTCTATGGTCTTGTTTGACGCTTGCTGGATGTAGGTGTAAAGCATGCGCGCATGGTTAAACTCGTTGTAGACCACCTTGTCAATGATGTCCGCCATCGCGTTATAGCCCTCGTTTCTCGCGCCGTATTCCACGAAGGAGTATCTCGCGTGCGCCATCATCTCGCCCGCGTAGGATTTTGCAAGGTTGAGCAAAGTTTTACTGTCGATAAGTTTCATTTTGGTTCTCCTTTATTTTTTTAGATTATTGCAAAAATCGCTCCTAATTATACCTGCGCGCGCCCAAAACCATATTTTGCTTGATAAGAACGCCGCTAAGTGGTAATATATATAAAGATACCAAATTCTTTCGGAGACGAATATGAGCGGATGTTCACATGATTGCAACAACTGCGGCGAGAATTGCTCAAGCCGCATAACGTTTGAAAAGCCGCACGAGCTTTCGCGCATAAAAAAGATAATCGGCGTGGTAAGCGGCAAGGGCGGCGTAGGCAAATCCCTCGTGACCTCGTTGCTTGCGGTGGGCGAGGCGGCGCTCGGCAAAAGAGTCGCCATACTTGACGCGGACGTCACGGGTCCGTCCATTCCGCGTGCGTTCGGCATAAAGGGCGGCACAGAGGGCGACGACATGGGCATCTACCCGCGCGAGAGCAAACTTGGAGTAAAGATAATAAGCTCCAATCTGCTTTTGCCGCGCGAGAACGACCCCGTGATATGGCGCGGTCCCGTCATCGCGGGCATGGTCAAGCAGTTTTACACCGACGTCATCTGGGGAGACGTGGACTGCATGTTTGTGGACATGCCTCCGGGAACGGGCGACGTGCCGCTTACGGTTTTTCAATCCATAAAACTTGACGGAATAATAATCGTGACCTCCCCGCAGGAGCTTGTCAGCATGATAGTCGAAAAGGCGGTCAAGATGGCAAACACCATGAAGATAAAAATATACGGCGTTATAGAGAACATGAGCTATCTTGTCTGCCCCGATTGCGGCAAGCAGATAGACGTGTTCGGCGGCGGCAAGGTGGACGAAGTCGCGACCGATTTCGACCTTAAAGTGCTTGCCCGTCTGCCCATAGACGCCTCGATCGCGGCGGCGGTGGACGCGGGCGACGTGGAAAGCCTCGCGGACAGAGACCTTGTCGGCATGGCTCTTAAGGAGATAAACAGATGACGAGGCGGGAGATGGCGGAGCGCCTGTTTGTAGACGGCTACAATTGCACGCAGGCGCTTGTGCTCGCCTTCGAGGACGTACTTGACATAGACAGGGATACGCTTTTGAAGATATCCTCCTCCTTTGGCGGCGGCATGGGCAGACTTCGCGAGGTGTGCGGAGCGGTGAGCGGCATGTTTATGGTCGCGGGGCTGTTGCGCGGTTACACGACGCCGGGAGACCTCGAAGCCAAAAAGGAGCACTACGCCCTCATACAGCGCCTCGCCGCAAAGTTCAGGGAAAAGAGGGGAAGCATAGTCTGCAGAGAGTTGCTCGGCGCTAAACTTGCTACGACGTCTCCCACTCCCGACGAGCGCACGCCGGAATATTATAAGACTCGCCCTTGTGCGAGAATAGTCGGCGATTGCGCCGAGATCGTCGCCGCCGAATTGGGCGTCGAAGTCGAGAAGTAAGGCATTGCCGTTATGAGCTACTACGACAGAGTGTACGACATCGTAAAGAGGATCCCAAGCGGCAGAGTCGCAACCTATGGGCAGATAGCAGCGATGACGGGCTCTCCAAGGGCGTCGCGCGCGGTGGGTTATGCGCTGCATTTCAATCCCGACCCGCAAAACATTCCGTGTTTTCGCGTGGTCAACCGCTTTGGCAGATGCGCTCCCGCGTTCGCTTTCGGAGGTCCCGACGTGCAGGCGGAGCTGCTCCGCGCGGACGGCATAGAGGTGAGCGAGGACGGCTATGTCGACCTTGACAAATACGGATGGCAAGCCTGAATAAACTTATTGGGCAAAAAAGTAAAAAAATCGCGACGATCGGGTATCGCTTTGACATCTAAGTCGCAAAGGAGGGAGCTGTGTTTAAGAAAATCGCAAACAGGCGCGCTGCAATTTTGCTTGCCGCCGCAGTCGTCTTTATTGTGGCAACGGTCGTGCTTTGCGCGTGCAACCTCTTTGACAAGAAGGAGCAGCAAACGACGCCCACGCCTCACGAGCACGATTACGTATTTTATGAAGAGGTCCCCTCCACCTGCACTGCGGAGGGAGTTATCGCGCACTATTATTGCGAGGGCTGCGACACATATTTTGATACCGCAAAAAAGAAAATTTTCCAATTTCAGACCGTCATAAGCAAAAAGGAACACAGTTATGAGGAGGTCGTCGATTATGGAGCGACCTGCTCCAAAAAGGCGCACAAACACCAGGAATGCACGGTCTGCGGCGCGCACGCGTACGAGGAGGACTTTGGCGAAACGCTGCCGCATACCTGGGACGGCGGGGAAGTCTGCACCGTCTGCGGCACTCCGAAACCGTATATAGTGCGCGACGGCTACTATTATTTTGGGCAATATCCGCAAACAAAAGTCGTCGACAACGGCATAATAAGCACCCTCAGCGCCATGACCGGGGATACGCCCGGCGTCTATAACCGCGGCAAGTGGACCGCATACAACTATTTCAAGGGGTACGTCGACGGCAAGCCGTATCAGACCGCGTTTATGTGGTATATCGACCTCGAACTTGGCGGCGAAAAGTATCGCGGCGTGTATATGAACGAGTATCGCCTGAGCGAGATAACCAAGGACTGCAATACGAACTACCAGCAGAGTAACGGATATTATATTCACCAGCTGTACTTCTTCAAATACGAGCCGATTAAATGGCGCGTGCTCGATGAAGAGGACGGGAAAGTCTTGCTGTTCAGCGACCTCGTACTTGACAGCCAGCACTACTATCGCGGCGATCGCCCTCATTACGACAGCCCCGGCGTCCCCATCTATCCCAACAACTTCAGACGAAGCGACATCCTAAATTTTTTGCGCGGCGACTTTTACATGTGGGCGTTGGACGACCTCGCCAAGAGCGTCGTTTTGAATGGCGACATAGCGTGCGACACGTCGACGATGCGCATTGATGATACAAAAGTGCAATCGCAGGACTTGCAAGAGGAAGCAAAGAAGTATTCTCTCGCCCCCTTCAAGGCGGAAGTGTTTTTGCTGAGCTACAAGGATATCGTCACCGCCGACTACGGCTTTTCTAAAAACGACGAAGCGACGGAAACAAGAAAGCTGAAAGTCACCGACTACGCCGCGTGCCAGGGCGTGAGAATGGGCGTTGACGGCTGCGGAGGTTGGTGGCTTCGCTCCCCCTACGTCACCGCAAACGGCGGCTCGCTTGGGCAGACGGTCGCCTATGTCGACGGGTCGGGCGAGGTCCATGCAATAAGGACTTATCGCACGGACATCGGCGTTGCGCCCGCGCTGTGGCTGAATTTGTACGATGACGACGTAACGCCCGCCGCCTGAGATCCGCCCGCCGAAAGTATACGCGGCGAGTAGGAGAAAGGAAATTTTCAAATCGCGGGGATGGATAGGCAAGCAGGAAATTGTAAGTTTCAAAATAAAAAACACGTAAAGTCGAGCGCTCTAATAAGGGGCGCTCGATTTTTAAAAATTTTGACAAAGTTATAATAAAATGTTGACGAATGCTACGGGGGGGGGTATAATTATAGCATATTAAACAAAAGGGAGGATCTGATATGAAGATTTTCAAAGTTTTGCAAAAAATATTTATCTTCGTTGCGCTTGGACTTTTCCTTGCGAGTCTTGTGGCGGCGGCTGCCGATCTCGAGTATGAAGCGGCGTATGTGACGACGGGCTTGTCGATGTTCGGCGTGTTTGTGCTTGCGGCGGTCGGCGTATTTTTGCTGTTCTCAAACAATGACACGGCAAAGAAAGTGGGGCACGGACTTGTGATATCCTCGTATGCGATAGGGCTTGCGCTTGCCATCATGACGATGACGGAGCAGATCCAAATAGCAAGCGTGCTTGTGATAATCGCCGCTATAGCGCTTGCGCTCTATTATCTGTGTGCGCTTGTCATATACATAATGAAGAAGAGCGAGCCGGCTTCGATCGACAACCCCGAGGAAGACGTCAGAATAGTGCGCATAAGAGAGTGGAAGCGCATAATGGAAGAGGGCATCATCTCCGCGGAGGAGTATGAGGAAAAGAGGCAGCAGATCCTCGACATCAAGACAAAGTCCAAGGAGCTTAAACCCGCAAAAGCGGAAGCGACCGCCGCGGACAGAAAGTAAACTTAAGACAAAATTCGGGAGCGGGAGACCCCGCTCCCTTTTTATATTTTTTCAGCTTATGCCATTATATTTAATTATCCATTAAGGTGGAACAAGCGCGAGGACGGCGAAAGAGGCTTTTACAGGACGTACTTTGTCTTGGTTTTCAAAGACTCTGCCGTCATAAATGAAAACGTAGCGCCCTTCATATTCCATTAGGATTGCGCTAAAACGCCCTAAGAGAGCAAAAATCGCGGGCGATATTGACTTGCGCGATAAAGTTTTATATAATAAAGGCAACATAAGCGCGGAGGTTTTTATGGGGTATATTGAAAATTACAACGAGTGGCTTTCAAGCGCGGAGCTTGACGGCGAGCAGAAGGCAAGACTTGTCGCAATGACCGACGACGAAAGAAAGGAGGCATTTTATGCGCCTCTCGAATTTGGTACGGCGGGGATGCGCGGCGTGCTCGACATGGGCACAAACAGGATGAACGTCTTTTCCGTTCGTCGCGCGACGAAGGGCTTGGCAGATTGGATATGCACTCTCGGCAGGGAGGCCATGGATAGGGGCGTGGTGATAAGCTATGACACCCGCAGATGCTCAAGCCTTTTCGCGATAGAGTCCGCAAAAGTGCTTGCCGCCGAGGACATCGCCGTGTATCTTTTCGAGGGCGTGCGTCCGGTGCCGATGTGCTCGTTCGCGATACGCAAACTCGGGACGATCGCGGGGATAATGATAACCGCTTCGCACAATCCCAAGATATACAACGGCTATAAGGTGTACGGCGAGGACGGAGCGCAGATGTCGCCCGAATCGACGGATAAAGTGGTCGATTTCATATCAAAAACCCCTTATTTTGGCATAAACGAGATTTCTGCGGACATAACTGCGCAAGGCATAAAAGGGCTTGACGGCGCCAAAGTCGCGGACAAAATTACGGTCATTGGCAAGGCGATCGACGACGCATATTTCGATACGATCATGAAACTTTCACTCTCTCCGGACGCCGTGAAAGAGCGCGGCAAGGACGTGCGTATCGTTTACACTCCCGTGCACGGGACGGGATATATGCCGGTTACGACGGTGCTTGGGCGTATGGGCATCACCGTCAATGTGGTCAAGGAGCAGGCGGATCCCGACACCGAGTTTTCCACCGTGCGCGTGCCCAATCCCGAAGAGGCCGACACGCTTAAAATGGGAGTGGAACTTGCAAACCGCATAGGCAGCGACATCGTCATAGGCACAGATCCCGACGCGGACAGAATGGGCGTCGCGGTGCGCGGCGGAGACGGCGAATTTGTGCTGCTCAACGGCAATCAGATAGGCGTGCTGTTGCTAAATTATATCCTGCTTCGCAAGAAAGAAACGGGCGCTCTTCCTTCAAACGGCGCGATAGTCAAGACCATCGTCACCACCGAGCTTGCCCGCCTTGTCGCGAACAGCTACGGCGTGACCACCTTCGACGTGCTTACCGGCTTCAAGTTTATCGGCGAAAAGATAAAGGAGTGGGAAGAGAGCGGCGAATATACCTATATCTTCGGCTTTGAGGAGAGCTACGGCTCGCTTGTCGGCACCCACGCGCGCGACAAGGACGCCGTCGTCGCGGCCATGATGTTTGCGGAGATGGTCTGCTATTTCGAGGGGCGCGGGCTGTCCGTCTACGGCGTGCTGCAGGACATATTCAAACAGTACGGATACTTTGTCGAAAGGGCAAAATCCATAACCTTCGGCGGGCTTGACGGCATGCAGAAGATGAGAAATATCATGCAGGAGCTGCGCGACACAGTGTTCATCAAACTTGCGGATACAAACGTGGTCGCTCAAAGCGATTTTGTGGAGGGGATCACTACCTGTTTTGACGAGGACGGGGCGAAGAAAAAATCCATAGATCTGCCCAAGACAAACGCGCTTAAACTTCACCTCGAAGGCGGAGATTGGATCTGCGTGCGCCCAAGCGGCACGGAACCCAAACTCAAGTTTTACGTCGCGACCTCTCAGCCCACCGCGGAAGAGGCCTACCAAAAGGCGGAAGCTTACCTTAAATATATGAGCGAGATGATAGACGAAAAATGATTTTCGACTTCTCCGGCGCATAGATCTTTTGTAAATTTCATCAAATCGTATAAATAAAAAGCGGGGCGCCCCGCTTTTTATTGTTGTATATCTCCGCCGGCAGTTCTTCTGCTGCCCCACGCGATACTGTTGCATATCTTCGCCGATGCCGCTTGTTTGTTTCAGCGCTGCTATTGCGCATTTTTGCCGGCTTTGTCCTCACCATGTG
Source organism: uncultured Clostridia bacterium (assembly GCA_947589635.1). Taxonomy (GTDB): domain Bacteria; phylum Bacillota; class Clostridia; order Christensenellales; family CAG-917; genus CAG-475. The sequence goes on from CANQCC010000024.1 coordinate 9,364, forward strand.
TTCCGCGCAGAATTATTTGCTTTTGAGGGGCGTAGACGTCGCGACGGATGAGGAGGGAATATTCAAGCTCGCCGTCCTTGAAGTAGTCCAGCCAACCCTCCGATCTTATGCCGTTTTTGCCATAGGTATCCACTTTTTCTTCGCCCGCTTCAAGCGTGGCGTCTTCCCTGTACTCGGTGGGGTAGGGCAGCACGTCCACGGTCTCGCTGCGGCGGCGGATGTATACCTCGTCGACGCCGTAAATTTCCGCGCGCAGATACTTGCCGTCCGCATACATCCTGACGGTCACGGGCGCGGACAGAGTGTTGACAAAGCGCAGATCGCTCGCGGAGGATACCATTGCGTCAAAGGACGGCGCTACGTAGCTGACGGGAAGGGAGTGCGCCCTCACGCAGGTTATCGCAAGTCCCGCAAGCAGTGCGCAATTATAAAGCGTGCTACTCACCTGGCACACCCCGCCGCCTATGCCTTCCACAAATTCGCCGTCCGATATGATGTACGCGGTCTTGAAACCGTTTGCCTCCGTGCGCCTTCCCACCGCGTCGTTAAAGGAAAACTCGTCCTCGGGCGCCAACACGGTCTTGTCAATACGGCTTGCGGCAAGCGCGATATTGCTCTTTCTGCCCTCCCCGCTCTCGCCGTAGTAGGTGGTAAAATGAGCGATAAGCCTTTGTTTGGGCGCCTCGGCATGCGCGACGTCGACGTCTGTCATCATCCCTCCCATGACGGCAAAAGCGAGCGCCGCCACTGTAAATAAAGCTTTGCAAACTGCTTTCATAATCATAGTATGCGCAGAATGATAAAATGCGTTCGCATCTATTTAATGCAACTCGATATATTATCAAGTAAATTTCATAATTTGATGTTTAATCGCCGTTTTATGTGCGATAAACGTCGCATTTTGTCATATTCTTTACGTTTTGCAAGCGCGGCTGAAATCAAGAATAATATTAGTGTGACCACTTCCGTTTTTATGATATCCATCTCGCTTGCGGCGGGAGTCATCGGCACCGCGACGGGCGGCGCGCTCGGCGTGCTGTTCGCGGATAGAGGCGAGGGCGTTACGGCAAGAGTGCTTGCGTTCGCGGGCGGGATAATGCTTGGCACAGTGTGCTTCGAGATGTTCCCCGAAAGCGTGAGAGGATTTGGGTATCTCGGGACAAGCGGAGCGTTTGCTGCGATAGGCGCCGCCGTCTTCGGCATGCTGTTGACCGGAGGGCTGTCCCTGATTGTAGGTAAAAGCGCGGGCAAGGGCAAGGCGGGGATATGCTCCGCGGCGGGTGCGGCGGACGTCTTGAAAACTGCGGACGGCGAGGATAAGCGCCGCATGCTGAAGGCAGGGATAATAATGCTTGTGGCGATCGCGCTGCACAACTTTCCCGAGGGTATGGCGATAGGCGCCGCGGGAGCAAGCGAAGTCTCGCTTGGCGTGACGGTTGCTATAGTCATCGCCGTTCACAACGTTCCCGAGGGCATGGCGATAGGCGCTCCGCTTGCGGGCGGCGGCATGAAGGCGGCATGGACGGTGGCGTTGTGCGCGCTTGCCGGAGGGGCTACGGCGGTGGGCGCCGTGACGGGCGTAGCGCTTGGCGGCATAGGTGAAACGGCGTCCGCGGTGTGCCTTGCCGTGGCGGGAGGCGCGATGCTTTACGTGACTTTTGCGGACATCTTTGCCGAGGCGAGCGCGCTTAAAGGTAAGCTGCCTTCCATCAGCGCTCTTGCGGGGATAGTGTGCGCCGCGGCATTTGTCTTTGCGAGGTAAATTTTACAAAATTTTTTTAATTGCCAAGGCTGTTGCAATGGGGAAAGATTTGTGTTATAGTTACTGTATATAGGCGCCTATGTGCGCATATGCGAGGCGAACTTTGGCACGTTCTGTTGATAAAAACCTCAAAAAATTGCCGCTCGGCGCGGTAAGACCCACGGGTTGGCTGCTCGACCAGATGAAGCACATGAACAACCTCCAAAAGAGGTTGGGCGCGCTTCAGGGTATGGTGCGCGGCGAAGAGTGGGAAAGCGGCGAAAATTTTCCCAGATATATTCGCGGCGTGGTTTTGCTTGCGGCGGCGCTTGACGACAAGGTGCTGCGAGACAAGGCGGCGTCCCTTGTGCAGACTCTTTTCAACACCGAGAGGGAGGGAGGCGACTTCGGGCCCAAAAACTATCGCTCGCTCACCCCGCGCATAGAGGCTTTGAAGGCGCTTGACGACTATTATGCGCTGCTGCGCTATAACGAGCTGCCCGGCGGCGAGAGAGTGCTGAACTTTCTCAAAAAATATTTCAAACATCAATTCAACAACTTTTCCGTCACGCCAAGCTGGTACAACTCCCGCGCGCGTCTGCTTGACGAGATCGTCGCGCTTGAGACCGTGTATCGCGAGACGGATAAGGAGTGGCTGCACGACCTCGGCGAAAAGCTGAGAGATAGTTGTACGGAGTGGTTCCGCCTTGCGGAAAAATTCCCGTATAAGCAGCCTGCGTCCAAGTATATATCCCCAAAGGCGCTCAAGCGCATAGAAAAGACGGCCTATGCCTATGACAAGGTGGACTCGCCTCTTCCGCGCGGCTTCAAGCCCTTCACGCCGGAGCTTGTCGAAAAGCAGTGGAAAAAACAGCATGCTGCGGTGGAGACAAACGGCGTAAACCTTGCCAAAGCCATAAAATATCCGTCTACTTACGGCAGATTTATCGGCGACGATTCACTCAAAAATCTGTCCGTAAAGCTGCTAAAACAGGTCATGAAACATCACGGCACAGTGACGGGCATGTTTGCAAGCGATCTGCATCTCGCGGGCAAAAGCCCGGCGCGCGGCATAGACGTGCAGGCCTCCGTCGAGATGATAGAGTCTCTTGTCGAGGTGCTTCGCGAGACGGGCGACCCCTATTGTGCGGAATTGCTTGAAAGGATAGTCTTCAACGTCATTCCCGCGGCGTGTTTTGCGGATTGCTCCGCCGTTCAGGACGCGCTTCTCGTCAATCAGGCGGAGGCGTCCAACGCGCGCACTATCGCGAGCGGCGAGGAGGAGTTTTCAAACGCCTTCATTCAAAAGAAGCTGTCCCGCGGCGCGATAGCCGCTCTCAGCGCGTATCCGCTGTTTCTGGAGGCGGCGTGCCTTGTCAAAGACGACGAGCTTAATTTCTTCACATACATGCCTTGCACCATGGATATGACCGTTGACGGCTGCACCTTCACGCTCAGCGAAAAGACGGGCTACCCCTTCCGCAACACCGTGGTCTATAAGGTGGAGCAGGCAAGCGGTGAGGCGCAGGTAAAGATAAACTTCCGCGTCCCCAAAAACACGTCCATGCAGCTGATATCCGGCGGGCAGGTGGTCGCAAGCGGCACAAAGGAGATATCCGTCAAGTGCATCCTGCGTACGGGCAGCACGTTTATGCTTAAGATGGGCATCCCCCTCACCGTGGAGGAGGGCGAAAGCGGCACCTGCAGCCTGTATAAAGGCAATCTTCTGATGTCGTATAAGCTGCCTCACGAGATAAGCGTGGACGAAAAGGACAGGCGCATAATCAACGTGAACTTCGCCAAGAAGTGGAATATTGCCCCGCTGCTCTCGCGCAGGGCGCCCGGCGGCACGCGCACGCTGTACGAGGCGGAAACGACCTCCGTGTACGATTTTACGGATATGCCGTTTTCGTATGATTCTCCGCCGTTCGAGCTGAGGATACGCGCCAAAAACGTGCTCAATTGGGACTACGACGTCAACGGCTTTACGCAAATACCCAAAAAACCCGTCTTCTCCGAGGAGAGCCTCGAGAGGACGTTCATTCCGTTCGGCTGCGGCTTGCTGCATATCGCGGAGTTTCCGCGGTGCAACAAATAGAGGTGAATATGAAAACTCTCGAAAGGAAATTTTCAAGCTCCGAAAGAATAATCGCCAAGGCGAAATTTTCCGCATGGGTCTATTTGAAATGCGTGCTCGTCGCCGTGATTTTGGGAGGCGTCATCGCCGCCTTGTGGATTTTCAATAAGCAAATAGAGGGCCTCTTCGGCGTGAAAAACGCCCCAATATACCTCACTGACGCAAACATGCGCTGGGCGCTTCTCGGCGCCGCCGGCATAGTGATAATCAGCATTCTGATCGTCTCGCTCAAACTTTACAGCAGGGAACTTATCGTCACCGAGGACAAGATCGTCTACCGCGAGGGAGTCATCAGCGTGCATAACGTCGTCATTCCCCTGAAGGACGTCTGCATCCTCGAAAGCAATCAGACCGGCCTTCAACACCTGTTCGGAGTAGGCTCCGTCAACATCATCTCCGACGCCGAGCAGCCCTACCTCATCAAGGGCGTCCGCGGCGCCGAGCGTTTTACTCGCCGAGTGGTGCGCCAGATGACGGAAGTGAGGAGGGCGCAGGAGACGAAAGTTCTTCTCACCCTTGGCTAAAAACCGCGTGTAAGCGCCAATTACTTCGCGAAAAACCCGCAAGGCTGCAAGTCACGTACGCCTATGTACGCTCCTCTTGCCTTGCGGGTTTGTTCGTTTGTCCTTGACGCTTACACGCGGTTTTTAAGTTATCAAAGTTTGATTTTCTAGCAAGTCACGTACGCCTATGTATGCTCCTCTTGCCTTGCGGGTTTGTTCGTTTGTCCTTGACGCCTACACGCGGTTTTTAAGTTATCAAAGTTTGATTTTCTAGCAAGTCACGTACGCCTATGTACGCTCCTCTTGCCTTGCGGGTTTGTTCGTTTGTCCTTGACGCTTACACGCGGTTT
>CANQCC010000025.1 GCA_947589635.1 uncultured Clostridia bacterium
ACCTTATAATACGCGCGCTCCCGTGCGGCCTGAATGATTTTTACGATTTCGGAATAGTTGTTGTCTGGCAACATAGCCATCTCCTTGCTTTATGTATTTATGGAAGCGTTATCGCACAACGAATTTTATAAGAGCGATACACCTATTTCTCATTTAAGACAACCAGAGTTGCCCATCGCTTGGTTCTATTCGGCTACCATAATACAAATATACTTTTATATAATCTTACCATCAAACGACAAAATCCGCAACAATAAATCCAAAATCAATTCTAAAAACAGCACTTCATAACTTCATTCTGTAATCTGCCTATATATAAAAATTCCAACCTATGCGGTTCGACATAGGTTGGGATTGGCGTGCCAAAACCCTCGCTTCCGCGAGGGTTTTTTGCGCCGAATGAAAATTTCGCTTCGCTCAATTTTGCGCAATCGCTGCTCCGCTCGCGAAAACACAAAACTTATACTCGTATTTTCCACGTCAATTGTGATTGTTAACATCTATCAATTTAATTTCGCTCCGCTTGCGGCGACTTCGTCCCGCTGTCGGCAAGCCGCCACCGTCGCCGTATGGTCTGTGAAGCGACGGAGACCCCCGCTTCACAGAATTAATGACAATTAGTTTATTGTTCTTTTAAAATGTGCACCGAGTTTGTATTGCGTTTGGGAGACAAATCCCGTCGGGAGTGCCAAAAAAGCTCGTCAATGACGAGCTTTTTTCTAATTGCTAAAGTTATGGATCAAAAAACAGTTCTGGGGTCGAAGGGCGAGAGGCTTATTGTTGCGTATCGCTTTCCACTTAGCTTTCAGTCATGTCGGAAGGTTCCGAGGATGATTGCGTGGCGCTTTCGGGATCGCTTTCTGCCGCGGCGGAAGAGGAATTGGAAAGTTCGGCCGCGTCGGAAGATTGAGGTTCGTCTTGCTTATCAATTTCAGCGGCGTGAGATGGCTTGGGAGCTGCGGCGGCGTCGAATAGCGGCTGGGTCAGGAAGATGAGCGCGAGCAGCGCCTCGAGCATCATAAAGATGTACAACTGCGCGGCGGCGGTGACAAAGGCGTTGCTGTCCGGCGAGTTGACCTGCGGGATGGAATACACGCCCGTGATGATGATAAACGCCATCAGCGCGGAGGCTCCGATGCCCTGTTTGAGGTTGCGCAACAGCAGCAGCACGCACATCGCGATGGTGACGATGGCGAACAGGCAGAAGCCCGTGGTGGCGAGGATGTTGTGGAAGAGCCTCGGCACGTAGTTTTCGTCCCCGGGCAAAAACGGTATGGACACGCCGACGATCATGATGACGGACGAGGCGCCCGTCAAGCCTATGAGCGTTTGTTTCGCGCGCTTGTTAAAGCCGCAGGAGTTGAGCGCCAGCACCAGCAGGTAGATGTACAGCGCGAGGTTTACTATGCCCCACAGGTAGGGGACCTCGAGGTGGTTATGCTCCCAGCCGAGCTTGGACAGGGAGGTTTGCACGGTTCTAAGCCCGCCGCCGGGCAAAAATTTCAGCGTGAGCACGACAAGCAAAATCGAATAGATCGGCACAATGACGAAGGTCAGCAGCAGGGTCGCGATTTGATGCGCGCGCAAGTTTTTGTCAAGCCACTGAGGTCTGAAGCGCAGATCGGCAAGTTTCATGATATCACCTCGCAAAGTTCTATCTATATGATAGTATGTTTGTCGCAATTTGTCAACCCGTAGGCTGCGCGTGAGGCAACTTAAAGCGGAGCGGAGCATGTCTGCGATTTATGTCGTAAGGCGGTGAAAATTTTTTACAAAAGCGGCGATATATGTCGTAAGGCGATAAAAAATATGCGCGTCGATCTTATGGCGGTTTTTAAGTTGTAAAACCATAAAAATTTATAATTCGTAAGTCTATGGCAAATTTTTCAACGCGAAATTTGACGAGGCGGCTGTCCTTTCGGCGCGCTTGACACCCTGCCCTTTGCGGGCTATAATAGGCGTATGAAAAATCGCGTGGTAGTAGGCATGTCGGGCGGGGTCGATTCCGCGGTGGCGGCTGCTCTTTTGAAGGAGCAGGGCTTTGACGTAGTCGGGCTTTACATGGCGAATTGGCGCGAGGAGAGCGACGACGGCTGTTGCACGGGCGAGCAAGATTGGTCCGACGTGCGCGACGTATGCGACGCGATCGGGATCCCCTATTATTCGGCGGATTTTTCGCAGCAATATCTTGACGACGTATTCAAGCTGTTTGTGGAGGAATACAAGCGCGGGCGCACGCCCAATCCCGACGTGCTTTGCAATCGCGAGATAAAGTTTGGTCCGTTTGCGGATTTTGCGCGGCAGATGGGCGCGGAGTACATTGCGACGGGGCATTATTGTCGGATAAGTCACGACGGCGGCGTCAACACGTTGCTGCGGGCGGCTGACGAAAACAAGGATCAGACCTATTTTCTCAACCAAGTGCGGCAGGAGCAGCTTAACGGCGTGCTTTTCCCTATCGGCGGCATGCTGAAGCCCGAAGTCCGCGCGCTTGCGGAGCGGTTTAACATCCCTGTGGCGAAAAAGAAGGACAGCACGGGGGTATGCTTCATCGGCGAGCGCAATTTCCGCAAGTTTTTGGCGCAATACATCCCTATGCGCAAGGGCGACATAGTGACGGCGGACGGCAAGGTTGTAGGCACGCATGACGGCGTATTTTTCTACACGCTTGGGCAGCGGCGCGGGCTTGGCATAGGCGGCAGCGCGGACGGCACTGGGGAGCGGTGGTTCGTTCTTAAAAAAGACGTGGAAAAAAACCTGCTTATCGTGTCGCAGGGCGAGGATGACGCGCTGTTTTCGGGCGCGCTTGAGACGGAGGGTTTCAACTTTATCACTCCCCCGCCCTGTCGCGAGTTTGCGTGCATGGCGCGCATCAAGCATCGTCAGCCGTTGCAAAGCGCGGTGGCGACGGTGACGGAGGGCGGCGTACGCGTCGAGTTTGAGCAAAAGCAGCGTGCGATAGCGCCGGGGCAATACGCGGTGCTGTATCTTGGCGAGGTCTGCCTTGGGGGAGGGGTGATATCCCGCGCGCTTTGAGGGCTTTTTGTCGCTATGGCAAATTTTTTTGCAAAAAATTAAGAGCCTTATCGGGCTCTTAATTGTTTTTTTAGTTGATTTTCAAATTGATTTTTCAGCTTGCTGATCAAGGTCGCTTTTTAGGGCGTCCTTATCTTTTCGGCAATTTTTTTAGGTTTGCCCCGCTTAAAGCCGCCTTACTCTACCCTTGTCAGGCGTATTACTCCGTCAAGGACGATGGCGTCCTCCTCGAATGAGACGGTGCGGCGCTCCTGTCTTTGCGGCGGATTTTCGCCCTCGAGCTCCTCCGGGGAAAAGATCTGCAAAAAGTCGCAATACATATTGTCGCCGCTGCCGAACATAGTGCCGACGTAGTTTTCTACGGTGTCATATTCGCTCATTTGGGGCGGGTTTTTGTCCTCGATGGAGAGGGTTGTCGCTCCGTCGGCGAGTGTGAGGATATACGTCTTTTTAAGGCCGCTTGGATATTCTACGACCGCCTGCCACGCGCCGAAGTATTTTTGGTCGACGGTGGCTATCAGCGAGCTGTCCGCCCATGTGGCTTTCAAAACGGCGTTTGCGCGCGAGAAGGTATACATGGAGCCGGCGGCGTATCTTGTGACGAATGCGCCCGCGACGTACTCGTCCCAGCCGAGGAAGACAAATCCGTCGCGCGTGGGCTGGTCTTCTGGCAGGTAGAAATATTCGTCCTGATAGCCGCTTTTCGGGGCGGGCGTGGGGGAGGAGGCGCCCTGCGTGTCGAACGAGACGGAGCATGCGATGTGCCTTGTTATCTTCGCGGGGGCGTCGTAGGACTCGCCGTTGAAGTAGGTCAGCGATGCGTTGCCGCTTGGGACGAACTTATGATAGACATACAAGTTTTCCTCGCCCGCGATGGGTGATTTTGCGGCGAGGTAGAATCCGTTTGAGGCCTGATAGGCGGCGACGGGTTTGGGGCTGTCGTCGTTTATGCCGAGGCTTGCCCCGCTTGCCGTGATCTCAAGGCGGTAGTCGTCTCCGGTGCTGTCGTTTTTGCCCGTCCAAAGCCCATAGACCTCCTCGCCGAGGGTCGCGGCTTGCGCCCTGCCGCCTTTAGCCTGCACCTCGACGGTCTGGCCGTTGTAATCCTTGGGCAGGATCTGCATATTGCCGGGCGCGGAGTTTTCGCGGACGAACCAGCCCTCGAAGACTCTGCCGGGGACGCTTCTGATGGCGGCGGAGAACGGGTCCTGCCTGCTTTCCACAAGCGAGTTGCCCAGATACTTGCCGTTTTCGTCGAAGTAGATTATGCGTTCGGCGTGGGTTTGCCAAGTGGCGACAAAGGTGACGTTGCCATGCACGGTGAAGTCGTCTCCCGCGGCGTAGTCCACGTCGTTGGCGGACCAGCATATGAAGTCCATGCCCTCCCATATGGGAGCGGACGGCAGTTTGATGATGTCGCCGTCCTTGGCGCGGATGTCGGCGGGCGCGTCGCCCTGCCCTGCGTAGTCGCCCAGGTTGAAAGAAATCAAAAAGGCGTTATCCTTGCCCTTGTCGCCGCACGCGACAAGCGCGAAGACAAGCGCCGCCGCCAGCGTAGCCGTCAAAACCGCCTGCCAAATTTTTTTCATAGTCACGTCACTCCTCATACAACACGGCCTCGGACTTAACCGCCGAGGCCATATCGTTTTGTTTGTTGCTTTTGTCCCTCGCTTCCGCCGAGAGGTCACGCAGTATACACCTTACCATCCTCGCCCTGTTTTGTCAGCGTGTTTTGCGTGTATACATAGGTGCCGTTGATAACATCTAACGTGGCAATGTTAATGGTGATATTTATGGTCCCATCGGATTGGATAGATACAGTATATGTGCCCGTGCCGTTTCCCGCGGTACCATCGTATTCAACTGTATTCCCTTCGTGATTAAGCGTCAGAGAATCAGAACCTTCATTAAGCGTATAGGTCCCGTCGATATTGAGACTCAAGTCGCCGGAATAAGAATAACTATCTGCAACAGATAACACATTATAACTAATCGTTACAGTGTAAGCATAATCATCTGCTGTTGTAAATTTAATCACACCAGATGCAGTAGTGATATATGATACCGTGCCCTTATCTGACTCATTCCTTGTGACCTTTACTTGCATATCGCCCAAAAACTCAAGTTTTAAATCAGCTGGGCTTCCCCACGATCGACCAATAGACCCTTCGAACGTTCCGGAAAGTATTACATCTTCAGGACATTCCGAAAGAGTGTTTTCTTTGTACTTCTTCTCGTCGGAGGTGCCTTGGATGCAAGTCAACGTCCAAGTGGAGCTACTCTTCTTGAGAGTCCATCCTGTGGTGTTTGACGAAGCGCTGTCCTTCATGATGATATAGTAGCTGTTTTCCGCAAGCAACCAGATGTACTGAGATTCAAGCGCAGCATCGCCCATTTTGAACGAAACCTTGTTTTGTTCAATGGTTACCTTACCAATGTTTCTTGCGCCAGAGCTCGTCGTGGTTGCTAACCAAACGATACTGTCTTCTCCGTACAATTCTTCCGGCAAATCTGCATTGCCTTTCTCCACGTCAAGTAGCGTTTGATCGCCCAAGGAGGTTCCGCTGCCCGAAGTGCATCTCAAAACCCAAAGCCCATCGCTGCCCTTCTTGAGAGTCCAGACGGAATCATCGCTCATGGTGATATAGTAGTTGTTTTCCGCAAGCAACCAGATATGCGCGGAGCTGAGCGCAGCCTCGCTGACCGTGAACAAAATCGAATTGGCAGTTATTGTGACGTCGCCAAGATCGGATTTATTATCGGTTTGCGTTATACCCTTCCAAACCTTACTTTCTGTTCCATACAGTTCGGCAGGCAACGTCGCTTCCTTGGGTAGTCCCTTAGCATATGTGCCTTTGAGGTAACTGTAAAATTGAATCTCGATTTGATCCGCCGACTTGACAATTATACGAGTGCCGGAATCTGAGCCTTCTTTTGCTACAAAGTCATACACGCCGTCTGCGATCTGAATCAGCTCAGACGCATTACCTGTAAGCGCAGCAGACGAGATGGTCAACTTGCCTTCGGACTCGGCAATGTTTATAGTGACAAAACCGCTTGAAGTCTTGCAATACCAGTTTCCCTTGATGTCGCTGTCGCTGACGCCTGTTGCTTCGACCGGAACATAGTCCCTATTCTGCAACGCTGTGTTTGAAGCGCTGACTATCCTCATCTTTGTGGGGTTTGGAGCAACTCCTTCTGTAATATTGACAACCCATGCACTTCCACCGGCGTCAAACGTGACGCCTGCGCTGCCACTGGCACTGTAGGGCACATCCTTATACAGGTTGCCGTCATCTCCGTCTATAATCGTAACTTTGCCATCGGCGCTGAAAATGAGTGTTGCATAATAATAGCTAGCTTTATATTCATAAACGCCCTCAATTTGAATGGTGATCTCCGCGCCAAGTTCGTTATCCTTATAGTCGGTGGCACCGTCAAATGCGCCCGCTGTGCAGCTGAGCACCCACTTAGTACCGTCGTTCTTGAGGGTCCATTGCGAGTAGTCGTTCATGATAAGCACATAGTTGTTGCTTTGGCCCAAGATATACTTGCTTGTAAGCTCGCTTCCCCCGCTCAATATGATTTTGATTACGGGGTCCTCCACCTTCACGCTTTCCGCCTTAGTGCCGGAGCCATAAACATTCCACACACCGTCTTTTTTTGTACCGCCCGTCTTAAGCTCCTCGGGTATGGTGGCAGAGCTTAAGGTATTCTTATCAAACTTAACGGCAAATGGCGCACTGCTACTTGATGACGTGATATTAAGTTTTGTCACATCATCTTCCACGCTTACAACAGCCGTGTACACTATCTTATTTATTGTGAATGAATACGCGCCCTTAGCATACACCGTGATGTCTTCAACGGTTTCAACAATGCTGTTTGAAGACGCAGTCACGCTGACCTTGCCCTCTGCAGTTGAGAAGTTGAGGAACTTATAGTCTGTGCTGGAGCCGGCATGCCACTCGCCGTTGATGTCAAAGTCTTCGGGCACTGCCACTTTGGTGCAAGATGTAGGATAATAGGTCTTAATTGCAGTTGTATCAATAGTGACAGTTAGCGTTCCGTCAGAATCGGCAAACGAGCGTGAAAGCTTCCAAGTACTAGTCGCATCTCTATTTGAGTTGTTCTTATATTTTACTGTCTTGCATATCGCATGACGAGATGTAATAAACTCAAAATCATATTTGCCGGGATTTGGGTTCAATGCATAACCTTTTGTGCTGACCTCCGAAGATATTGTAATTGTGCCTCCATTGATAAATATGGCGGTTTTCTTGTTTTTTTGTGCACCTTCCCAAATGCCGTCCAAGTCATAGTCCTTATCCTGTGAGAACGTGGCGGTATCCGAATTGTGTTTTACGCTGAACGAGGCAGGCGCCGAGGTGGTGCTGTCAATAGTAATGTAATACTTATCACTGCTGTATTCAAGACGTATCATGTTCTTCGCCACAGTGGTGTATTTTTGCGATTTCGTGTTTGCAAACTTTGACGTATCGCCTACCGTGGCATATTGATCATCGGTAAACGTGAACGCATAATACGTGTTGTTAAACATGCCGACATACCTCTTGCCTTGGGTAATTTCGAACATGTTGAGCTCTTCGTAGTCGTCCTTCTCAAACTTAACGTTTTGTGCATCGTTGTAGTAGTCTACAAGCAGGGTGCCATCATCCTGCAATTTAGCCGTATAGACATTATAAGTAGAGCCCCACGAATGATACGCCCATGCTATAGTCTTTTCGCCCGCGATATACCAGCCGATATAACTACTGCTACTATCTGAGTACGTTTCAGTTTTTTCGCCATAATCCTTTACATCAATGACGGTATGATTTGCGTCATTTGTAATGGCAAGTTGATGCACCGCGCCGTTAACTTCGCCTATAAACTTGCCGAAGAAGCCGTTGTAGGCGTCGTCGGCCTGCTTTGTGTAGGTTGCAGCATCGCCTGTTTCGGATTTGATTGAAATGCTACCGAGGTCATCACTTACAGTTGCCGTCCAGGTATCGCTCAACACCGTCCACTGTAAGGTGTTTTTCGCAATGGTCTTGTAATCGGCAGATTTTCTGACGTTTGTATTCCCTTGGGTCGCAAGCACCTTGCCGTCGTTGGAGAATTCGAACACGGTGGTGGTGTCGCCATCGGTGTACAGATAGACGCCCTCAAGCTTGACTTCGTCAAATTGCTCGGACAGCGTATAGCTGTTCGTCCTGTAGCCGCCGTGTACGCACGCCAAAGTCATGGTTTCGCCGGCGATATCAAGGGTCCACTCCGACCAATCGTTCAAGACGATGTAGTATTTGTCTTCCCCGCCAAGGAAGTATTTCAGGGTGTACTCTGTCGGCTCTGTCGCCTGCGTGGAAACGGTGAAGGTATTTTTGCCTATCTCCACATTGAGGTTGGAATTCTTGCCAATGGCGGTCCATTTTTGAGTGCCGCTTTCGCCGGCTTGCGCATACAATTTTTCGGGTATGGACGCCACGCCGTCGGGCTGTACTTCCTCGCCCAGCTTCTTGTATGTGCCGTTGTAGGCGTCTTCGCCTTCTTCCAACACTATGCTGCCGTCGGACTGCACCGTGATCTTGTAGGTGTATTTAGTAATGTTGCCGATCGTTAAGGAATATACGCCCTCGTCCGCAATGCGAGTGACCGTCTGCTTGTCGGTGTTGTTGCATATGCTGACGCTCCATGCTTTGATGGTCTCGCCGCTTGAATTGTCAACGTCGAAGTGGATGAACGCGTAGCTGTCCCCCTTCTTCATGTACCAGTCGCCGGCAAGCGTAAACCCATCCGGCTCGTCCACAGAAGCCAGCTTTCTTGTAACAGAATAGTCTTTGCCAGAATTGCTCCATTTATGATCCGGCACCTTATTAAATTCCACGATGAAGTTCACAACAAATGCATACGGATTTGAGTCACTACTGCCACTCCACTTATGCAGAAGAAGGATATCTCCGTCAAGACCTTCGCCAAGATCTTCAAGTCCTGTAGCATAGAAAGCCATGCCATATACATGATAAGTTGTGCTTATATCGCTCTGATTGTATACCACATAGTTGCTCGCGGTCTTGCCGTTTATCGTCACGGAGTTCTCGCCTACAACGATCGTCACATCTTTATTCTTGATGGTGCCGCTGTATGTGCCCTGCATCCTCTCGTCGATGCTACCGTTTTCCGTATTGTAAAGCACGGCAAGTTCATCGCCTTCATCATCGTGCCCCGGCTTGGTGTGCAGATATATCTCGCCGACTGCGACATCGTCGTCCGCTTTGAAATAATATACCGTGCCTTTGTATGTGAACTTATAGACATCCCAGTTGTAGACACCGTTAATATCGCAGTACTTTGTAACGGCAACTTGAGAGGACTCTCCACCCTCGGCTATGGTCAAAACCTTGCCATCTGCGTCAATGGATATTGTCCAGTCTGCGCCACCCATTTTCCATGTAATGTTTTTATAATATTCCTGCGCAAAGCCCGGGAACTGATACGCATCCGCCACATAGTTGTATACGGTGGTTTGGGAAGCGCTTTCGTAGTCCTTAAGTTGCTTTGCACCGCCGTTGTTGTCTATTATGGCATAGTGATACCCGCTATTTGAGTTGCCGCTTATCTTGAACCTGAGAACGCCATTCGTGAGGTCTGCCTCAACGTCGCTGACCAACTGACCATAATAGTAGTAATCGCCCGCCATGGACTCGCCATCCTGCGTGAAGCAGATCCAAGGATCGTGCTCTGCCGTATAAGTCCAATGCGAAACAAACGCGTTCTCGGTGGGCTCTTCGTAAGCCTCGGTCTTGAAGTAATGGCCAAACCACTTGCCGAAGTTTATGTAGCTTGCGTCAAACACCGGGGTAAGCGCATTGCCGTTCGCTATTATCTTGAACGTGACGCCATTGATGTCGCCGGAGGCTATGTCGAAGGATATCGTGCCCTGCCCGTCGTTGTAGGTGTAGGTGCCGGTCTCCTCCTCCGCGGCAGCTACGCCTGCCTGCGCATAGGAGTATGAGTATTGGTTTTCGACCTCGGCGCTTATCCTTATGGTCAGCGTGCCGGAGCTTTCCGCCCAGGTCGCCGTGTAGGTCTTGCCCTTGATGACGTCGCCAAGGTTGGCTTTGTTGACCTCGTACTTATTGCTTTCGTCGTCCAACTTGTAGGTCACTTCGTTCACCGTGACAAGTTTCTCAACCGCGTCATAGGTGTAGCCGTATTCCTGATCGTCAAGCCTTGCTTCGCCAAATCCGTCAAGATACAGGTCGCCCTCAAGCCCGCTGCCATCCTGAGGAGTATAAGTACCACGCTCTGCTCCCGCAAGGGTCAAAACTGTGTTAACGCCCGTGCCGCTGCGCTTTGCATATGTGGTTACCTCGCCATATTGGACCTGGAATTCGCTGCCGTCTTCGTTCATGGTGTCGGCCTTGAATGCCCAGCCTTGCTTTTGCGCGGAGAAATAGATCGCGCGGGTTGTGTTGACCGCTACGCCCTCATTGCGCACGATATACTCAAGCACGACCGCAACTGCGCTGTCGTTCCCATAGTTTTTGACTGTATATTGCGTGAAGGGGTTGCCGCCGCTTGCCGCGTTGCCGCACGGAATAAGCGCTATCGTGCCATTGCCCTCGCCAAGGTTGACCTGCAAGCAGCTGTCCGCTGAAGTGAAGCTCCACTTGAGGACGGTATTCGCCCCAAGGCGCGCAACAAGGTTGTAGGTGCCCTCTTGCTCCGTCACATTGACATACGACAGAATATTTGACCTATAATCATAATCGTAGCACTCGCCTTTGTCGCCATAGTATATCTCGCTTACGCGACCGTCTCTGTCAAACGTGATGCCGCGCGTAAATGTATTATTGCCAACAGACTCTTTTGTCATGAAGAGATAACCGCCGCTGAAACTTGTTTTGCCCGCGGGGTTGAAAGTGTACTTCGCCGTCGCTTTGGCAGAATCGCTTGACGCCGAGTAAACGTTAAGCGCGGTCATGCTGTCTGCCTCTGCCGAGACAAGCACCCACGTGCCATAGCCCTTGCCGGCTGTATTGCCGAAGTCGGCAGTTATAAAGCTGCCCTTCAATACATAGCTTCCGCGAGCCAGACCGGATATCTTTGTCAGATTGTTGTTGACATACAGCATCAACAAAGTGTCCTTATCCTCTGCGTTCGCCGCGCTGTTTACCCATACGCCGTCAAACGCGGAGACATTATTGTTCCACTCGGTCATCGCGAAGTCTTCGCTGCTCTTTTTGATCTCGACAGAGCCATCCTCTTTGAGAGTCACTACAAAGTCGCTTCCGACATTGTTGACGATCGCCAAAGAGCTTGCGCTGCTTTCCGTAAATGAAGGAGTCTCGCCCACGTTGGCAACGTAGACCGCTACGCCGCTCGCCGTGATCGCAAGAGAATAATGTGAATCGCCGTCGACCTTTTCATAGACCTTGACATAATCGCTCACCGCGCGAGCCACCGCATTAAACGTCACGTCGGACGTCAATGTGTAGGACGAATTTGCGTTTAGCGTGTCGCCCTCGCCGTTCGCCTTCCAACCGAAGAAGATGTGATCCGCCCATGTGAGGTTTGCAAGGTTCACCGTCGTATCGCCTTCCGCCACCTTGTCAACATACGCCGCATCCGGCACATTGCCGCCGTCCGCTTGATATGTCACAAGATAGGACTCTGTCCATTGCGCGACAAGAGTCACATCCGCGCTCGCCTGATAGTCCGCGCCCGGCTCGACAGCTGCGGCCGCCGCTCCGTCCGCCTTCCAGCCCGTCAGCTTGTGATTTGCCCAACGGGTAGTAGCGTCTATTGTGGGCAGATTTATATGGGAATCTTTGTCGACAGTCACCGCCTGAGGAGCGTCTCCCGCAGAAGCGCCCTCGCCAAGCGAGTAAGTCACCGTGACTTGCTCCACCCAATTTGCCCTTATCGTCACATCAGCTGTCACTGTGTGCGAATTGTTTTCTATCTTGTCATCATTGATGTACCAACCATCAAGCCTGTATTTCTCTCTCACAAGATCCGCGGGAAGAGTTATGACCGCGTTTTCGTCGTACGCGCCGCTTTGCAGCTCGAACGCGCCGGTATAGCCGCCAAGGTCAAACGTGACGTTGTACTGCCTCATCCAGCTTGCGACAAGCTGTACGTCTGCGCTCACTTGGTAGGTGCTGCCCGCCGCAAGGACTTCGCCCTGCCCGTTCACCTGCCAACCCGCGAACCTGTAATTTGCATAGGTCACGCCCGTAAGCCCGGGAAGCTGTATGCTGCCGTTTATGTCCACTGTCACCTGCTGAGGTGCGTCGCCTACGGGGCCGCTGCCAAGCGAGTAGGTCACCGTGACCTGCTGTATCCACCTTGCAACCATCTGCACGTTTGCGTTCACCTGGTAGCTTGCGCCCGCAAGAAGCGTGGCGCCTTCGCCATCCGCTTGCCAGCCCGCAAAACGATAACCCTCGCGAGTCACGCCGTCGGGAAGCTGCGCAAGCTGTATGGACGTGCCCTCCTCGATGTTGGATTGCGTTGCCGGCGCCTGCCCGTCTACTCCCGCGCCAAGGCTGTACGAAACGCTATAATAGGTCACCGGGGCCCATTTAGCAACAAGTTTCACATCTGCCTCGACTTTGTATTTGGAGCCGACCGCAAGGACGTCGCCTTCGCCGTCCACCTGCCAGCCGCTGAGCTTGTAGCCCGCGCGCGTCGTGCTTGGCAAATCGATCTCACTGCCGGCCTCCACCGACTGCGACTCGACCGCCTCCGCGCCCTCGCCAACTTCAAATGTAACCGTGTA
The DNA here is from genome assembly GCA_947589635.1 of uncultured Clostridia bacterium. Classification (GTDB taxonomy): domain Bacteria; phylum Bacillota; class Clostridia; order Christensenellales; family CAG-917; genus CAG-475. Next base: position 12,824 of record CANQCC010000025.1, read on the forward strand.
CTTGGTCGCGCCCGCGTTCTTGTTGCACGCCGCAAACAGCCCCGCGCAAAGCGTAAGCACCAGCGCCACCACTATAACGGTCAATAATGCCTTTCTCTTCATAATCTGTCTCCTTCACATTGCAGGAAATGTCTGTCTATATGCTCATTAAAGAGGCTTGTAACAGCTTGAAGAAACATCTTAGCCTCAATTATTCTGTTAATGACGTCCCACGGCGTACCCGCCTCGCCGTAAGCTCGGCTTTTGGTCGCCCGACGGCTTTCACCTTCGTCCATTCAAACAGGCGCCCACGGCGTGCCCGCCTCGCCCCACCAAATCAAAGAGGCATGCAAACGCTTGAAGAAAATTTTGCCTCTATATGACAAAATGGACGGACGGCCCGCTTTTGACGGCGAACGTCCTATCCCCCTATGTAAATATAGTACTCTCCATCCTCCATTCTGTCAACTTTATTTAAGCAGTTTTATTCATATTTCTTGCATTAAAATGCCCATTTTATAAATTTTATTGTATTTATATTCATAATTTTGGGTTTTTATGCATGTTTTATAAATAAAAATACATGCGCTTGCAATTGCTCAGGGCTTGGCACCGTTGCTTTAAGTGGATTAAATTTGCATGGGTTTTGTGTAACTTCTGCAGAATGCCTTGATATTTACGTTATGAATTGCATAAGTTGCTTTTTGGGGACCCCCACCACCGCACAAAGTGCGGAGCCTCCCCCTATACAGGGAAAATGCTTCTATACCTGCGTTATAAAGGGGTATGCCCAAATTGGATTGTGATTGTAACGTTTGTCAATAACGCTGTACCACCACTCAACCAATAAAGAAACGGTAAAACCGCGTGTAAGCGTCAAGGACAAACGAACAAATCCGCAAGGCAAGAGGAGCGTACTTTTGCGTACGTGACTTGCAAGAAAAATTTATATATCAAACTTAGATAACATAAAAACCGTCTGTACGGGATGAGAGACAAGGAAAAACCCTCTCGACGAGCGTGAGCGTACTTATCGTACGTGACCGTGAGGCGAGAGGGTTTTGACGATGTATATCGCCCATCGATAACTTAAAAACCGCCTGTACGGGATGAAGAGCGCGAAAGCGCCCTTTTCCTGAGCGTCGAGCGTACTTAAGCGTACGTGACGTAAAGGAAA